>NZ_CP064652.1 GCF_015711015.1 Methylomonas sp. LL1 | reverse complement strand
CCAGAACACTTTTTGAACGGTGCAGCAACTCAGAGACATAAATACACGTTTCTTCCGTTTGGTGGGGGGGTGCATAATTGTGTTGGTCGACACTTTGCTGAGTTGGAAATGATGGTGATTATTGTGACAGTGTTACGAGCATTCACAATCCAGGTCAATGAAGATATTAACCCAACCGTTAGTATCACGTACAAACCTGAGAGGGATGTAATAGTGTCAGTTACTCCAAACGTTAACGCCAAAATAGGTATGTGAGAGCCGTCTAATGAAAGCGATTGTTGCTTCAAGCGATTACGAAATTAGTAATGCAATCTCCAATCAATTAAGGAATGTAACCGGGGTTAGCATATCCGTTATTGAGACAACGGATGATTTCATCGAAGCCCTGAAAGGCGATGAATATGACGTGATTATTTCGGATTATTCCTTCGATGGCGTTGATATATGGCAACTGACGAAACTGGTAAATTCGAAGCAATTGGCTAAGCATGCTTTACCCATCTATTTGCTTACTGAAACGTGCGGCACAGAAATACCACCAATTCTCGCGAAGGAGCATCACTTCAAAGTGATCTCTCTAAATGACTTAACAGAAGTTCTACATAATGCTGAAAAGTTCGGATATTCACGCGGACAGCGTGGACAATTGCGGGCAAGCATCCTGGTCATTGAAGACGACGACGATGCTTTGGATATTGTCTGTGAAGCGCTAAAGAGCGATTACGATATTGACAAGGCACAAGACGGTGAGGAAGGTCTTTCTCTTTGGAAAAAGAAGCGTCACGATCTTATCTTGCTTGACTATATGCTTCCGGGTCGTAAAGGCGACGAGGTACTATTGGAAATAATGGATATTGACAAAAATCAGCCGATTATCGTAATGACGGCATTCGATAAGCCTGAATATAATAAAGATTTTATTCTAAACGGGGCTAGTCAATATTTACCAAAACCATATACATTGGCGGATTTAAGGGCGCAATGTCTTAGTTTAATATGTAAGTCGAAACTAATCTATCAAGATTATTACTACGAACAACGACAAAGTAAGCTAAGAAGCCTAGTTTATGAATTAGAAAGAGAGTTAGAGGGTAGCGATAAAGAGAAAACGCGGCGGATAATTGAAACGATAAAAATGAATTTGCCTCACAACATATCCGAAGACGAACAGTCTAAACTCTGGGATTCGGGAGTCTTACCGTAAAAATAGTGCCGGACACGATATTCGGCTCAACGGAAATGTCACCATTTAAACGTTGTACAAATTGTTTTGTTATTGCGAGCCCAAGGCCATGCCCCCCATGTCGGCGGCTAAGGCTCATGTCCACTTGCCACCACGCATCAAAAATTTGATCGCAATACTCAGCCGGTATTCCACAACCAGTATCGGTAACCTGAATGATCAAGAACGCCTGGCTAAATCGCCAGTTTAATGTGATAACACCGTCTACTGTAAACTTGCAAGCATTGCTCAACAAATTATTGAGAACGTGCCGCAATACTTCGCTATCGGACACAAACATTGCCTCAGCGCCAATTACCTCAATTCGGTTACGATTACGGGTAAGCAAAGGAGCAACATTCTCCACACAATTATGCATCAGTTGGGCGACGGCAACAGGGCTAAGCGCAACTTCATAACGATCAGCCTCAAGCTGTGCATGTAACAAAATATTGTCGATCAAACTATTCAAGTCATTAACGCGAATCAATGCCTTAGTATGTAAAGCCCGGTTTTCTGAATACATTGGATCGTCCGGTAGACGCTCAGCCAGTAGCTGCAAATACCCGCCGATTGCGTGTAAAGGGGTTTTCATCTCATGACTTACCATTGACATGATCTGCGCCTTGTAAACGTTAGCCGTTTTACTGCTTTCAAGTGCGATTTTCAAAGCACTTGTTCGTTCCTCAACACTTTTCTCTAATTCGGTTTCGGTTACTTCTATGTTAGCCAACATTTCATTTAGCGTAATTCTCATGTTATTGATTTCCGGTGAGCCAGAGAAGTGAACGCGATTGCCGCGCTCACCAATACTTACCTTATTAAGAACCGTTGCCATTTCCATCAGAGTGGAAGTAAACAATCGAGACAGCCTCCGGACGATAACAATAAAGAATAAAGAGAAAATCAAAGTAATCAATATTGATCCTAGTAAAAGCTTCCTCATTACTAGGTCATACTCGGCCTTGGATATTACAAGTTCGACATATCCTAAATAAATGTCTTGGTATATAGGGGAATAGAAGCACCATGAATCTCTGTTATCCACATAACGAAGTTCGTCTATACTAATCAACTGCACTACATTGCAGGAATACCGTGATCCATAAGATGCCAACGGTTCACCATGATTATTGTAGATCGATGCGCCCAATACGTTTTTGTCAGAACCAAAACTATGCGCGACTGATTCTGACTGCTCTGTTGAGCCCAAAATAACTGCATATATAGCGGATTCAGCAAACGTTTTTGTGTGTTCTCGCCAATAGTGACTGGTGTAGTCATTGATGTAATTGGATATTAGTTTATGCATGAATCCAATTAAAAAGCATGACGATAAGATAATAGAAACAAAAATCAAAAGATTGAACCGCTGTTGCAGGTTATAGCGGTCGAGCACTTTCATTTTATTTTAAGAGCAAAAGACTCTAAAACAACGGGGGAAAACTCAAGCGAAAGGTGCTGCGCAACTCGCCTATTCAGCGCGAATTTAATGACCCTTATGTTTTCGTAGACAGGACCCGGATGGCCTACTAATCGACCTAATTGCTCTCCGAGGGCGAAGTCATCTGGATAGGCCGCGATAAGAGCGCCATTTTCCAAATGACTCAGATTGGTTGATAAGAGGATGAGGCGTTTGTCCCATGCAACCTTCGAGACTTCATACAGAATGTTCTTTGGTAAATTCGCGGGAATGAATACTGCGTCAGAGGCCGATACTTCATCTAAAAGGCGGCCAAGAACACGAATTGTGTCTAGAGAATCTACTCCTTCTCTTAGTTCAATGGTTGTAGAAGACTTTAAATTAGAGGGTACATAATCAATGGTCTGAAAGTGAGCCTGTTGCACAATAAAAAAGCGTTTGACCGTAGGTAATAGCCTAGATAAGTGTTCAACCAAAATGCGATTATCAAGGGCCAGGCCCACGCCGGTGTATTCAGATTGATTAAAGTACATCAAGCCGGCCAGTGTCCGTTCTCGATATTCCGTTTTATATATGGTGTCAACGATGCCTTTACCGAGCGCGATTATCCTGTCGGCATGGGCCGCATCCAGCAATGAGAGTAAATTATTGTTGTCGTTAGTAGTCTCAATCCGTTGCGCATTACTATTGATTTTTTCGATACCAGCGATTACCTGAGCATACGCCGGATTTGCCAAGCCATCCGCCGAGTAAACTATGACTACTTGAGGATCCTTGGCGAATGTTGAGCAACTGATAAAAAAAATACTTGCCTTCAGTATCTTACAAATCTCTTTCCGCATTTATCATCTTTAGCTGCTTCAATTCCATAATCAACGGCATCAGTTCATGCCCAGTTAAATCCCTCATTCGCCAATATTTTGCGGACTGTTCGCCTTCTAACCAAATGGTAATGGCATGAACAGTTTTTTTTGCCAAATCTATTGCCATACGCGGCTGCATTGTACGTTGGCTTATCTTATGACGATGAATAACCTTCAACAAACATTCAACTGGGTCAGCTAAACCATCCTTTGTTGTTCCTTGACTATCATTTAATTTTTTCAAGAACTCAGTAATTGGCTTATTTAAACCAAGCATTATCATCGCTCCAGCTAAAACACCAGTAGTAAAAATATCCGACTTAGGAGATAAGCTATCGACTAAGACTAGTTCACTCTTAAATACCTCAATAGCCTTTTTCATATTTATATCTTCACGCTCTCTAATTGATCTTTTGTCCTGTAGAGAGCGTTGGCGACCACGGAGTGCTATATGAATAGCTTCATTGATAAACCCATTCCGAAGCCGCTCGGACGCAAAGACCAGTCCCAGCTCGTTATAAGCCTCTTTGACAACCTCATGCGCTGGTAGTGACTCAAGACGCTTCATCTTGGCGTCAATACATAGCGCCTCATAATCAGCCTCGGTCATTTCAAATATCATGGCCGTGAGGTAATCGGGTTTTGGAAGTCGCCCCTTAAGCCACGCGTTCTTGCGCCGGTTCCCGGTTAATTTGAAGAGCGTATCACCGACCTTCACCAGTACCACGGTGACCGCATAGGCATACAAAGACGAAATATGCTGGACAAAACCGTCGCTATCGCTTGCATCAATATCAAAGAACTCAGGTTCGCGTATTTCAAGCCACTCCTCGAAAGACAACCGCACAACGGCGCAACCTAAGTCGCTAATAGGATAGACCATTTCCATAAAGCATAATAAAAAAAGTTAATGTATTTGCTATCGTAAGTCGTTGTTGATAATATTTTTTTCGCCGTTAATAGCATGTCTAAAACATGATGCGCCGAACGCCCCACGCCAATAGCGGCACGCGAGAGGATGAGCACTACGAAATTTTAGCGGCTAAAAAATCGCAACCGACACGATATTACATAACGGAAGTTAATTGCCCTAACAAAAAGAACGGAGTTTTTAAAAAAACTTAAAAGTGCAACGCATATTGTGTTGACTGCATAGGCGGATTGTTATAGAGTGCAATGCAACTTGTTAAAAGTG
Organism: Methylomonas sp. LL1; assembly: GCF_015711015.1. Taxonomy (NCBI): domain Bacteria; kingdom Pseudomonadati; phylum Pseudomonadota; class Gammaproteobacteria; order Methylococcales; family Methylococcaceae; genus Methylomonas; species Methylomonas sp. LL1. The sequence continues at coordinate 120,613 of NZ_CP064652.1, read as the reverse complement.
CAATGCAGATTCAGTAAGTCGCACGGTTGAGCGGTGTGGCAACGATCAGAGAGGATAACGATGACCCACGAAACACATTTACACGAGTCAGTAGGTGACAGGGCAAAGGTAAAGTTAGAACGCGACCTAGGCCCCATCATTCTGTCCGCTTTAGCGGATCCTAAAACCGTTGAGGTGATGCTGAATGCTGACGGCAAACTGTGGCAAGAACGACTAGGCGACAAGATGAAATGCATAGGCACCTTATCCGGCAGCAAAGGTGAAGCAATTATAAAAACTATTGCGGGTTTCCACGGCAAGGAAATCACTAGGTTAAAACCAATCTTAGAAGGCGAATTTCCGCTTGATGGTTCAAGGTTCGCCGGTCAGCTACCGCCTATTGTTCCCGCGCCGACCTTTGCAATCAGAAAGAAGGCAGTTGCGATATTCCCCCTGGAGCAATACGTCTCAGACGGCATTATGACCAGCCGTCAATTCGATTCGATTACAAAAGCAGTCAAGGACCACAAGAACATTCTGGTAGTAGGGGGGACAGGATCAGGTAAGACGACGCTTGTAAACGCCATTATTAACAAGATGGTTGAGTTCGATCCCACAGAACGGGTGTTCATTATCGAGGATACCGGCGAAATTCAATGCGCCGCAGAAAATTACGTTCAGTACCACTCAACCATTGATGTGCCAATGACGCAATTACTGAAAACAACACTCAGGATGCGACCAGACCGAATATTAGTAGGGGAGGTGCGCGGACCTGAAGCGCTAGATCTGCTAATGGCCTGGAATACCGGCCATGAGGGCGGAACCGCCACACTTCATGCAAACAATGCAAAAGCGGGGTTAGACCGTCTCGCGATGCTTATCAGTATGAACCCCGAATCACCAAGACCAATTGAACCGCTGATTGGCGAAGCGGTACATGTAGTTGTCTTTATCGCCAAAACCCAAGAAGGCCGTCGTATCCAAGAAATCATAGAGGTTTCGGGATACAGGGACGGTCATTACATAACCGCAAATCTTTAGGAGTTAAAAATGAATGCACTCGCCAACCGAATGCAAACCGCACCGCTAGTTTTGTTAATGGCATTGGTTTTTTTTATACCGGAACAGGCAACCGCCGCCGTAGGTGATGGTGGAGCGTTACCGTATGAAGATTGGCTTACAAGCCTTCGAACATCAGTAACCGGGCCCGTAGCATTTTCCTTGTCCCTGATTGGAATCATCGTAGCCGGCGGTGTGCTGATATTCGGCGGGGACTTAAACGGATTTTTCCGGACACTGATTTTCATCGTGCTGGTTATGGCGCTTCTAGTCGGTGCGCAAAACGTGATGACTAACGTATTCGGGCGCGGCGCAGTAATCATGCCATCGTCTGACGAGGCAGGCGCACAACTCAGAATTATGGGTATCGGGGTAGCGCAGTACACCAAGGAAGTGGCGGTAAGCCTGTTCGCAATCGCCTTATTAGTAGGGCTTCAACTGCGTACATCAAAAGAAACTGACCAATCATTGACTGTGGTAGGTGAAAAGTAATGGCCTTACGCGCGATTCCTATCCGCAGAGCGGGTAACAGAGACAACTTGTTCATGGGCGGGGATCGCGAGTTTGTGATGTTCTCCGGCCTTGTGGCCGGAGCACTAATTTTCTCCGCTCAAGAACTCAGGGCCGCCATCGTCGGGATAACGCTATGGCTGTGTTCGATATACCTAGCGAGGTTAGCGGCCAAATCAGATCCCAAAATGCGATTTATCTATCTAAGACATTTGCGGTATCGAGGTTCGCGGGTAGGCAATCTACGAGGTTATTACCCGGCGAGAAGTACCCCGTTCCGCGAAAATCCAAACAGCCAAGGGAAACAATACAGATGATGATCGAGGCCATAACATTCACGATAGCTTTACTGGGGATTACGTTAGTCGCAATCCTCGCCAGAATGATATACAGGGCGGACAAGGATCGCAGGTTAAGTCAACATCGATCAAAAAACGCCAGTGTTGCCGACTTGTTGATTTATGCCGCCGAAGTCGACGACGGCATTATTGTCGGGAAAGATGGATCATTTTTAGCCGGCTGGCTTTATACGAGCGATGATAACGATAGCTCAACGGAAGCGCACCGCGAATCAATATCAGCTAGGTTAAATCAGGCCATATCCAGACTAGGTAGTGGCTGGATGATCCATGTCGATGCCGTGCGTCGTCCTGCGCCTTCATATTCGGAACGCGGCTTATCGGCCTTTCCTGATCGGATTACCGCAGCTATTGACGAAGAGCGACGGAAGCTATTCGAAGGGCTAAGCACCATGTACGAAGGGTACTTCGTCGTGACATTGACGTATCTTCCTCCTGTACTCGCTGAGCGTAAGTTTATTGAACTGATGTTCGACGATGACGCAAAAAAACCGGACGCCAAGGCATACACAACCGACCTAATCGAACACTTTAAACGCGAATGCCATAACATAGAAACGCGATTGTCGGCGGCGGTCAATCTGCGCCGTCTTAAAGGACATGAAATTGTCAATGAAGATGGGACAACAGTCATTCATGACGATCTATTGCGCTGGTTGCAATTCTGCATTACTGGGAAAAATCACCCGGTCCAACTGCCGACAAATCCTATGTATCTCGACTGCTTAATTGGTGGTGAGGATTTACTAGCCGGTGTAATCCCCAAGATCGGTCGAAAGTACATCCAGGTTGTGGCAATTGAAGGATTCCCACTTGAATCGACGCCAGGGATGCTTACCGCTCTTGGTGAGTTACCAATCGAATACCGCTGGTCGTCACGGTTCATTTTCATGGACCCGCATGAGGCAATCAGTCATTTGGAAAAATTCCGTAAAAAGTGGAGGCAAAAAGTCCGCGGTTTCATTGATCAAGTGTTCAATCTTAATACGGGCCCAATTGATGAAGACGCACAAAATATGGTGGACGATGCACAAGCGGCGTTAGCCGAAGTCAACAGCGGCATAGTAGCCCAAGGCTATTACACCAGCGTTGTAGTGTTGATGGACGAGAATAGAAAACTTGTACAGGAACTGGCCCAACAAGTAGAGAAGGCTATCAACAGACTAGGGTTTGTCGCCAGAATCGAAACCATCAACGCAATGGAGGCCTATTTAGGTAGTTTGCCTGGTCACGGCGTCGAGAATGTTCGCCGCCCGCTATTGAACACCATGAATCTGGCAGACCTGCTGCCAATTAGCACGATCTGGACCGGGCGCGAATATGCACCATGCCCAATGTATCCGGCTCTTTCACCACCGATTATGCATTGTGTAACACAGGGCTCAACACCATTTAGGCTTAATCTCCATGTTGGTGATGTCGGGCATACCTTCATGTTCGGAAGAACCGGTGCCGGTAAGTCTACCCATCTCGCCATACTCGCCGCACAGTTACGCCGCTATCAAGGGATGCACATTTTTGCATTCGACAAAGGGATGTCTTTGTACCCATTAACAGAAGCAATACATGCAACGAGTGGCGGACATAGCGGCAAACATTTCACAGTCGCCGCCGACGACGAAAAACTGGCCTTTTGCCCTTTGCAGTATCTGAAAACCAAAAGTGATCGTGCATGGGCTATGGAATGGATCAATATCATTCTGGCGTTAAATGGCTTGAATACATCGCCAGCTCAACGAAATGAAATAGGTAATGCCATCATCAATATGCATAACAGCGGCGCTAGAACATTATCCGAATTCACGGTCACTATTCAAGACGAGGCTATTCGTGAAGCGCTCAAACAATACACGATTGATGGCGCAATGGGGCATTTACTGGATGCGGAAGAAGACGGGCTAGAACTAACCGATTTCACGGTTTTTGAAATTGAAGAGTTAATGAACCTCGGGGATCGATATGCGCTTCCAGTGTTGTTATATCTCTTTAGGCGCATCGAACGATCATTAACCGGCCAACCAACTGCAATTATTTTGGACGAGGCATGGGTAATGCTTGGCCATACGGTATTTCGCGAAAAAATTAGAGAGTGGCTAAAGGTACTGCGGAAAGCGAATTGTTTCGTTCTGATGGCAACTCAAAATTTATCGGACGCCGCGAATTCGGGCATCCTCGACGTAATTATCGAATCAACTGCGTCGAAAATCTTCTTGCCAAACATATACGCCAGGGAGGAAGACGCAACCGCACTATATCGTCGTATGGGGCTTAACTCCAGGCAAATTGAGTTGTTGGCGACGGCCATCCCCAAACGACATTACTACTACGTCTCCGAAGAAGGCTGCCGTCTCTACGAACTTGCGTTAGGCCCACTCGCTTTGGCGTTTGTAGGTTCATCGGATAAAGACTCTGTAGCAGCTATTAAAAAACTCAAATCGACTCATGGGCATGAATGGGTTGATGAATGGCTCGGTAGAAAGGGGTTAAGCATTGAAGATTACTTGGAGAAAGCAGCATGATTTTTAAAAGAAAAGACCCTAAAGCGGATCCCAGAAAGCGCCCGGAAGTTCTGGTTGGTGGTCGCAGAGCTGGAGAAAACGAAAATCCTTATTTGTCGGCAAGACGAACATGGAAAGATCACACTCAAGGTGTGATAGCTACACGGCAGGCCTGGCAAATAATGGGGATTTTGTCCTTGTTAGTGGCGTTAACCGGAGTTGGCGGAATGATCCATATCGGTCAGCTATCGAAATTTGTGCCTTATGTCATACAGGTAGACAAACTAGGACAAACCGCCGCTGTCGCCAGAGCCGACCGTGCATCACCAGTGGATGGGCGAGTAGTTGCATCTGCCGTATCAGCCTTTATCTCGAATTCTCGAATAGTCACCATAGACATCGCGCTACAACGAAAAGCCGTTATGGATGTTTACGCAATGTTAGCTCCTGGGGATCCATCGCTACAAAAAATGACTGAATGGTTGAATGGCACCGAAGAGTCTAGTCCGTTTAAACGCGCGATAAAGGAAATGGTAAGCGTAGAAGTGGTGAATGTCCTTGCCCAAACCCCAGACACATGGGAGGTCGATTGGATTGAAACGACCCGCGACCGGCAGGGTGTCGTTACCGGCAAACCTGCATTCATGAGGGCATTAGTCACCATTAAAGTCGTTGAGCCAACGCCGGCCACAAGCGAAGAGCAAATCCGTAAAAACCCAATCGGTATTTACGTGAAAGACTTTTCTTGGTCCAGACAACAACAGTTTTAACCGAACGAGGGAATTCTATGAAAAAACAATTTAGAGCAATGCTAAAGATAGCAATGGCGCTATTTGTAATGCAGTCCGCCGAGGCCGAGCCGGATATGGCGGATATGTACTTTGCAACGAAAAACCCAACATTAACCAAGCAAGAAAAACAGGCGATTGCGATAGCGGAAAAGTGGAAAGCGAGTAGTGCAACCGGTATGGCACCAACCAGCGGACAAAACGGTACGATCACTTTTCTTTATGGAGCTCAACAACCAAGTATCGTCTGTGCAGTTCTCCAGGTGTGCGACTTATCGTTGCAGCCTGGCGAACAAGTAAACGGGATAAATCTCGGTGACACCGCAAGATGGACCATTGAACCCGCGATAGAAGGTAGCGGTTCGAACGAAGTACAACATCTGATTATCAAGCCACATGATGTTGGGTTGGAAACATCGCTATCGGTGACAACCAATCGCCGGGCCTATAACTTGCAGCTACGATCACACCGCACACAGTACATGCCCAAAGTGGCTTTTACTTATCCCGAGGATGCGATGGCGAAATGGAATGCAATCGTCCATAAAGAACATAAAGAACGCCAAGAAAAGACCATTCCTCAAACCGGCGAGTATTTAGGGGATCTGAGCTTCGATTATGAAATCGAACCTAATGGCCCAATTTCATGGACTCCAGTTCGCGTTTATCACGATAAGCAAAAAACCATAATTCAAATGCCGGAAACAATGGCCCAAACCGAAGCACCGACATTGCTTGTTGTGCGCAGGGAAGGGGGGGTGTTCGAGGACGATGAAACCGTGATGGTGAATTATCGGGTACAGGGCGACCGTTACATTGTCGACACTGTATTCGATAGAGCAATCATGATTGCAGGTGTTGGTTCAAATCAAGACACCGTAACCATTCAACGGGTGAAATAACATGATCAGGATATTAGCGTTCGTCATCAGTATTGCCGGACTGTTTGGATGCGCAACTGAACGATTCGGCAATTTCGAATCCAATGCGCCTTCTGGGCTTCATGAAGGCATTGCGACCGATACCATTCAGCAGCTGGAAAAGGTCTATCCACCTGCTCAAACTCAATTCAATTTCGGCCAAGTGGTTCCAAAATCCGACCGATTTGGCATGTTGTTGCTGGAATCGCTGAGAGCAAAAGGCTATGCAGTGAAGGAATATAGCCCGAAATCAACTGCCACCGGCGCTGGACTGAGATTCCAGTACGTCATTGACAGGCCATCTAATACGCCAGATTTGTATCGTCTTAAGCTCAAGATCGACGACGTTACGTTGACTCATGCTTATGAGGCAAAGAATAACACCGCCTTGTCAGCAGGCGCATGGGCAAAAATGGAGTAAAGCAATGGAACGTACAGCAGATACCGTCAATGAAGATTATATGTCGCCGGAAATGTCACCGGATGAGCCAGAAGCCGGTCACGGCGTTCGCCGGGTCAATAACTTGCCAGTGCTTATTCTGGGCGTCGCCATCTCAATATTTTTGATCATAATGGTCCTTGTTGCAGCCGACCGGGCAAACCAGCAGAACAAACCCGATATAGCAGATCGGCAGAAAGGCGGGAACGCCAATATGTTGGCAAAGGAAATAGTCGGCAATAATCTGGGAGGCATTATTCCCCCTGAAACTAAACCGCAACCAGAGCCGCAAGCGGAACCTACACCGCCAGTCAAAATTGTTCGGGCCGATATGCCGCCTACACCCCCAGCCGCCGCGCCCAATAGAGCCCGGACCCCGGAAGAGGATGCAGCCGCACGTATTGCCGCAATGAAGCGTCAACAATTTGAAGATGCAATTAAGGCAAAAACGATGGTAACGGCAGTTTCCCCGCGTAGCGCCGGCTCACCTCCAACCGTCGTTTCAGCATCACAAGTTCAGACAACAAGCCGAGACGGAGTACTCGCGAAGCTGGCGGCGGTCAGAGAGCAAATGACGGACGCAGACCCGATGACCGCATATAAGAAACGACTTTCGGCATTGCAAGAGTCTGGAATTATGGAAGCAGGTGGGGAAGGCGGGATTGGCAGCAATGAACTATCGCCGCAACTCGTTAGTTCCGAAGGCACGGGTGACAAAAACAACATCAATCAATTCGGGAAATCAGGATCAAGCGATAGATGGCGACTGGACTCATTACCAGAAGCGCCCAGAACGCCATTCGAACTGAGAGCCGGTTTCATTATCCCTGGAACGTTAATTTCTGGGATCAATTCCGAGTTACCTGGGCAGATTATGGCCCAAGTTTCACAGGACGTGTTTGATACGGCAACCGGAAAATATTTATTGGTTCCGCAAGGCTCCAGATTGGTTGGTGTTTATTCAAGCGAAGTGGAATACGGTCAATCGCGTGTTCTTGTTGCATGGCAACGTATCGTCTTCCCCGATGGCAAGGCGATGGATATTGGCGCAATGCCGGGGGCCGATAGCGCGGGATATGCAGGATTCACGGACCAAGTAAATCATCACTTTGTTCGTATATTTGGTTCCGCACTGCTGATGTCGGCGATTACTGCCGGAATTACTTATAACCAGCAGCAGAACCAGCAAAACAACGGATACACGGCCCCTAATGCCAACAGTGCGATGAGTAATGCACTCGGACAACAACTAGGCCGTGTGACCTCCCAAATGATCGCGAAAAACATGAATATCGCGCCGACTCTGGAAATAAGACCCGGCTATCGATTCAACATTATCGTTACGAAAGATCTAACGCTAACCAAACCGTATCAAGCATTCGACTATTAAGGTTCACACCATAGGAGTAAGTTATGAAAAACAACAGCATTTTAGCCGCTAAAAAATTGATGTTAGGCTTGGTGATCGCTACAGCAATGTTCGCACCAACGATTTCACGTGCGGGCGTTCCAGTAATTGACGGCACAAATCTGACGCAAAACGTTATGACTGCCGTTGAAGAAGTCGCTCAGACATTGAAGCAAGTGCAGGAATATGCCACTCAACTGGAACAGTATTCAACGCAGTTGCAGCAATACGAAAATATGCTGCAAAACACTGCATCTCCAGTGGTCAATATCTGGGATAGAGCGACCGCAACAATGGGAAGACTTCGCGGAACCATTGATACCGTCACTGGTTATAAAGACAGGTTCGGAAACCTAGATAACTATTTGTCAAAGTTTAAAGACATCAACACTTATAGAGGCTCAGCATGTTTTAACGGCGAGGCCTGCACGGAAGCCGATTTAGCCGACTTACGCGATTCTGTTCACCTTGGTTCTGAGGCGCAACAAACAGCAAACAAAGCCGCAATCGAAGGCCTGGATAGCCAACAAACCGCTTTGGAGGCCGATGCCGCAACGCTTGAAGATCTTCAAGCGGCGGCACAAGGTGCCGATGGTCAAGTCAAGGCAATCGGTTATACCAATCAGCTCGCCAGCCAACAGGCCAATCAGCTTCTGCAAATTCGCGGGTTGTTGATTGCGCAACAAAACGCCGACATAACCCGAAATCAGGCTCTTGCAAATAAGGAAGCACAACAACAAGCGGCATCAGACAAGGCCCACGTTGTGCCGTATGCATACGGCGATAATGCAGGCTGGAGCATCAGGTAACTCCACATGTCCATTAAATATATCCTGGTGGTGATACTGATCGTGTCCGCGATTGCAACAACCGTAAGCAACTGGGACGGTCTTTTTAATCGCGGCGATGACATTTTGCCGGTCGCGGAGGAAGCGGAATCAGACACTGACACTGACACTGATGGCGAAGAGTTTGTTGTCAATGAAATAAATTGTCGACATGAAAATCTTGCTCGCATTGTGAATGAGAAAAAGCGGCGTCGACTAGCGTCGGCTTGTGCTCGCCGGGTGACGTTCGGTGCTGCCAACAATCGAAATTGGACGATCAAATGAATAAACAAATGTTATTGATTGCTACCATCCTGATAGCGTTATCTACTGACGCCTTAGCGGCAATAGATGGGCCGAACATTATGGATGATGTTCAAGGACGATTCGCCGCAGCAGCAGCCGGATGGGCCGACGCCATAACTGCGAGAGCAACCTGGCTATTCTGGGTATTGGCCTTAATTTCTATGGTATGGACACATGGCTTTTTATTATTAAGAAAGGCCGATATTGGCGAGTTCTATGCCGAATTCCTTCGGTTCACGATCACCACAGGGTTCTTCTGGTGGTTGTTGAGTAACGGTCCTGCAATGGCGACCGGCATATTTGCATCAATGCAAACGCTAGGGTCAAATGCGGCCGGCCTCGGAGTGGTAACACCGTCTGGCATTATTGATGCTGGATTCCAGGTGTTTGGCAAAGCAATTACAGCATCCTCCATCTGGGAACCAGTCGAGGGCGCTGCGCTGATTATCATGGGAGCGGTCGTACTGGTAATAATGGCCCTGATTGCTACGAATATGCTTGTGCTCTTTATTAGCGGCTGGATCCTTGCTTATGCCGGTGTGATTTATCTGGGCTTCGGCGGTGGCCGCTGGACTACGGACATGGCAATTGGCTTTTACAAAACGGTACTGAACGTCGCCATACAATTGATGGCAATGATTCTGATTGTCGGGATTGGGCAAGCCTTTATCAATGATTATGTCGCGGCAATGGAGGCCGATATGACCTACGCGGATATGGGCTCGTTTCTAGTCGCATCAGTGGTTTTATTGTTATTGGTCAACAAAGTGCCGCCAATGCTAGGGCAAGTCGCATTCGGTGGCGGAACTGGGGCACTTGGGCACGGATTTGGAGCTGGTTCAGCAATGGCGGCGGCGGCTACTGCCGGAGCCGCCATCGGCGTTGCTGGCGGGGCGATTGCCGCTGGAGCAACGAATATCGGAGGCGGTATTCAAGCCATTATGGCGGCGTCCAATAAAGCAGCGGAATTCGCCGGAAGTGGTGGGTCGGATTCAGCATCAAGGATGACCGCCGACTATCTACAAGGCGGCCAGAGCAATAGCGATTCATCATCCTCAAAAACGACGACACCGCTTGGTGAAGCAATGGGGGGAAGCAGTACGTCCAGCCGGGACAGCAACCCCAAATATGGCCCTTCAATGATAAAAAATCTGGCGACTGGTATTGGCGAAGTCGCAAAACAGAAAATCAGGGACAGAACCAGTAATACGTTCGGCGGCCAAGTCGCATCCGCAATTAGCAATAGCGGGCAAACAACACCCTCATTTGGTGGAGATAGCTTATCTGGATCCGATGAGGCAGTTGATCCAGCCGAAGAAGTCGCTGCATTCACTAACGGTAACAATAGCGGTAACGCGCAATCAGCATAACAGGTGAAAAATCATGAAAACGTTAAAACTTTGCATTATTGCAATCAGCATATTTTCAGCGTTAGTGTTTTCTCAACCGAAAACAGCTCGCGCGAATTTCTTAAACCAATGTCCGAGACAATAATATGCCCGCTATAGACATTCCTCCACAAAAACAAGAGCAGGTTGTTTGCGCGATTACTGCGGCAGAGAAATTTGATATACCAGCGAATATTGTGCTGGCTGTTGCCGAGAAAGAAGGCGGAAAACCGGGGCAATGGGTCAGGAATACAAATGGCACTTACGATGTAGGCCCGATGCAATTCAATACGTCCTACTTAAATCAACTGGCAAAGTACGGCATTACGCCAGAGGATGTAGCAAGCGCCGGATGCTACCCATACGATCTAGCTGCATGGCGGTTAGCTGTTCATATCAAAGACGATAAGGGTGACTTGTGGACCAAAGTCGCAAATTATCATTCAAGAACGCCTTATTACAATGGGATATACAAGGCGGATTTGATGGTACGAGCCAACAAGTGGGCCGATTGGCTAGATGTGGTTCTAAAGGGTGGAACTTTAGAGGTCCATCAAGCAAGGAAGACGGAGCCGGCACCCGCTCAGAGTCAACAGAATATCTTAACGGCGCAGTATCAAAGGCCGATGCAAATGCAGACGGCCACAACTTACATCCCTCGCAAAATTATGGTTAGCGCCGACTAACTGTCTCATTTTAGCCGCTAAAAAAGGAAGAATAGAATGAACTATCCACGTGTAGTTGTGGCAGATGGCACCATTGAAGCCATCAAGTGGTTTTCACTGATCCTTATGATTATCGATCACACCAACAAATATTTATATAAGGGCGGCATTCCTGTTTTATTCAACATGGGCCGCTTAGCGATGCCGTTATTTGTTCTGGTTCTCGCGTATAACCTTGCAAGGCCAATGGCGTTCGAGCGTGGCGTACATATCCGGATTATTAAGCGATTGGCGTTGTGTGGATCGTTGGCAACCCCGGCCTTCCTTGCTTTGGGGGGATTACTGGCCGGATGGTGGCCGTTAAACTTTATGTTTGCGTTGTTGGTTCTCACGCTCACCATTTATTTAATCGAGCATCAAACGATCACTGGCTACCTAGCTGCGGCGGTAGTGTTTTTACTTGGTGGCTCAGTGGTCGAATATTGGTGGCCTGGTCTTATTCTTGGCTTATCGGCGTGGTGGTATTGTAAAACGCCACGGCTTGCCCCGGTAATTATTGCAACTATATCCATTCTGTCATTACGTCTAATCAGTGGCAATTACTGGGCCCTGGCGGTATTACCGGTTGCATTGATAGCTTGTTTAGTGCGATTGCCCGTTCCGCGTGTCCAATGGGCGTTCTATGCCTTTTACCCATTGCACCTAACCGCTCTGTGGATCATTTCCATGACAGACACAACTTTCACCAACCTATAAGGAAGTATTTATGACCATAAAGCGCCTAGTCATACTTGCGTCATTTATGACGTTCGCAAACGTCGCAAAAGCGCAAACATTCCATATTGAGCCGATTACCTCAAACACGGTAGCCGATGTCGGCATCATTGAAATGCCACGATCAAATACCGTAACAGTCTTATTTGATAATCGGAGCATTACTTTTCGTCCTAGCATTAACGATTCGTCGGTTTTGGACGACGCCAAGAATGCCGCATTGATAACGGTTCGAGGCCGGACCAGTACGCCAATCACGAGCGCTAAGGACGAGCAGCTTGCATTATCAAGGGCAGTATCCGCTAGAAATTACTTAATAGAGCGTGGCGTGTCTCCTTTGAAAATTCACGTGAATTACGCTTCCAGATCTGATTTTATCGCAGACAATTCAACACCCGAAGGGAGGCGTCAAAACCAGCGGGTGGAAATTGAACTGGTGTACGTCACACCGACAAGCAGTTACTCGTCAGTCACCCAATAGTAGGAAAGTACTTTGCCTACCCACAGTAACCTTGCCGGCACTTTTTGCGGTTTTACCAATCGCGCATTCAACCTTAAATTAAGCGATAATTGTTATTCTGTCCGTATGAACAATACGCCCCAGCAATGGTTTTTTACAATCAGAGAAATATATGGCAGCACTAGTAGAAGGCAAAGTAAAGTGGTTCAACGATGAAAAAGGCTTTGGTTTCATTGAACAAGCCGGCGGCAAAGATGTCTTTGTCCACTTTAGTGTGATCCAAGGCAGCGGTCGGAAAAGCCTGAAAGAAGGCCAGCGCGTGACCATGGAAGTGACCGCTGGGCCCAAAGGCCCACAAGCTGAAAACGTGACCCCTTTATAAGCATCTATTCATTGGCTAGCAAAGAGCGAAACCGGGCCCGATGTAAACGCTTGTTTTTATTATAAAATTAAGCGGTTAATTTCCATTATTTAACATAATCAATCTTATGCGAAGTTATAAACAAAACACTTAAACAACAAGGTATAACTGAGTTTTTATAAATGGGGTTAACGCCGCATTCAGCGGCTCGTCCGCTGCAATGCTTTGTTAGCAGTTTAAAATGTGCAAAGTGCTACATATAAAAGCTATAGCTAACTTGTGGTTTCTCATTTTCCTCAACATACTTCATTATTTCGCCAACTTTCCGTGAACATTCCAGAGTGATGGGATACCGTCCGTCAAATTGCGTATTGTTCCAATTCATCTTAGTCAGCCCGAGTACTTCCTCACATAAATCTTCCAACGAAGAGTCGTGTTCAAAAGCTCTGATTTCGAGTGGAGATGGAACATACATTCCCGGATAAGTCTTGTAAAAATTGACGGCTCCCTTTGTATAGAGAATGGCCTTGCTTTCCGATAGTGACAGCAATGTTCCTCTCACGGGGGGATACTGTTCGTAGCTGTAGAGCCGTACTTTGGACTCCATAATGGTTATGAAGTCTTTCATTCGTATACCCTTGCTTTCTATTGCTCTGATAAATCCTCTAATCTCTTCTTCCCGGAAGTTGCTGGATTTATGAATGACAATCCGCGCAGGCATTTGCATCAAAGCATGATCATACTCATTCAAAGCGTTCATTAACAACTCGAACGCTTGCCCTTCGTTCATGTAAGGTCGTCGGTCGCTCTTATCTAACTGAACTGGAGAACCCCTGAGAATCACTCCATGACCAAACTCATCAAAGACCTGTGCCAAACTGGTTGATACTGTCTCATTATCACGACTTTTATAAAATCCAATTCCCACATAGCAGGTCTTTGGCTTATGTGTTTCCTCCACCAATCGCCAAGGAATTGTCTTATTTCCCTTGTAGTAAAGTGCAGTACAAAAGTTCCACGCTCTCGTCGCATCATCCTGCTGCCCTTTATTACCGGTATCAATAGACAATGACTTCTCTAAAACAAGCTGTAAAGGTTTGCCCAAGTGCATGGTCTTCGCTTTCAAAAAACGGCGGAAGTTATGTTCTAATGAACCATTGGCTTTATCATCGTCAGAGTCGCCATCATAGCTCTCGGGATCTTCTTCCTTTCCTTTTTCCTTAGTCAGAGCATCGAACATATCATTTGGAATGACGCAAATAATTACATCCACTGGACGGTGTTCGGCAAGAAAGCGGATTTGATCAAAGTACAGATCAACACATACCCTGACTCGCTGTTCCCTCGATTCGATTTTCAATGTTTTGTTTAACTCTGACTTTTGAATGGTTCTGGTTAGCGTCGGACCATATAAGAACTTCGCATAAAATCCATGATGCTGTGTGAATCCACCGAATCCTCTAAAAAGATTTGAATATTTTGACTCTTTACCCTCGATTCCTTCTTGGCATTTTGCTATCCAGAGATCTAAAAGATCGACACCTTCTCCGCGTCCAACTATTCCCAGTCTCAACTCGCTCTGCCGGAACTCATCGTTTTTGTCATATACGCCAAGTGTTTCAATGCCTGCCTTTGGACAGATGTGTGTTCCATTGGCAAACTCCAGCTTCGGCTCATCAAGGATCTTAATCTGCACTGACATCCTCCTCTTCCAACACCTCTTCCAGCTCTTCGTTTTCTTCGAGTGAAATATTGGACAAACATTGGAATTCGACCAATTCGCCAAATGTGATCAAATCGTTATCGTTACGGCTATTTGCAAGGAAATACCCGACGAATCTAACTTGATCCCTAACGGAATTGTTATGCTCAAGACGCTTCTGCTTTGAGAGAAGATCGTCATGGAATCGATTTCGCTTATACAGATTCCATGTGTAATACCAGCTCGGTGTAACAGTGGCATACCATTGTGAGTCAACATCAATAAATGAGATGTCAAACGCTAAGTGCTTAAAGAAGGCTACTTTCGTTGGGTCTTTCGTCTGGTATTTCTTCTCAAAAACTCTTCTTCTTGAGAGCTTTTTACCCACCCATTCTTCCCTTCTCTGATCAGAGTCTTTTTCATCAGGCAAAAAGTAAAATTGGTTTTGTTGCTTGCTCCAATTCACATTGAAGGCTAGAAGTTGGTCCCGGAGAGTATCTTTGATCAGATATTTGAATAGATTTTGATATTCAACGAGCTCATGTTGTGAAATATCTTCCGTCGTCAGCTCTTCGATACTTCCAACGTCTACTATGGATCTGAAAGCCGACTCTCGCTCCATGTCATAGAACGTGAAAATGCGATTCTCAAATACAGCCCAACCATGACAGCCTAATCCGGCAAGTTGTAAAGCTAGCCTCACTAAAAGATGCTTGTTTGGGTGTTTCCCTTTGTAGTTTAAATCGCGCTTGGCTGCAGCAATTGTGCTTTCTTCGTCGATGCACAATTCAGCCAAATATAATGCACTTGGAGGTGTAACCTCAATGAGGTTTGAAACTAAGATATATGGGGCATTCTCAGGTGCGTTTAGCGCTTTAACCGATGCTTCTACATCACCGAGTATTGCACGGAACTCCTGCAACATTCTCTCTTGTGCTGGCAATCGTAAACCGGTGATTTCAGCCAATACATCACCGGGGTCAATAATGTGTTCCTTCGCATCAAAACGAATTTCATCACCGATGGCGTTATCAATCGCATTCTGTGAGTAGCTTTTCTGCTTAGAACGCAGCGTAAAAATATAGAGCTCGTCAAAGGCATTCTTGTAGTTGCGCTTCTTAAATTGCTCTAAGGTCGATTTGACCTTCTCAATGTCTATGGACGAGGTTACTTGAAAGGCGACCCTATCCTGCTCATCCCCTAAATCAATGCCAGGGAAATTCTTGTGTTTTCTATTCAGGTTTACCAAATTCGGACACTGGTAAACTTCCTTCAGGATAGGTATCCAGGCATCTTCAGAAATAAGGTTAACATCAAGCCTTCCTTGTTTTGTCGCCAAATCAATTTCGGTTATCAGCCTGCTGACAACTTCTCGTAGTTGATTTTCAATCTCAATCTGTTTCAATAAAATAATCCAGTTTTATGAAATTCTATTTATAGCTATCTGACCCGATGGCTCCGCTCCGCGAAGCCATCAAGTTATTATCTAGGTCTGCATATCTTGTACACTAGGCTTTCTGTTTACGTCAATCTCCTTCTGAAACCCTTAAAGTTCTAAACGGGATAACATGCATTTTTGACATGATAACCGGATCAAGATAACGCCCACGAGTGAACCACTAGAGACAAATGCTTCAGGGTTTTTAAATGTCTGCTCTTCATGGGCTTGCTGCCATTCTGAAAATTTATCTATAGTCAGCTTGGGGGGCGTAACCTGATATCCAACCTCTTTGAAATGAATAATTGCCAGCGTCTGCTTTAGAGAAATTTTGCATGGCTGGATTTTGAAACCGTAAGTTTCTGTTCAAATGCTCCCGCTAGTCTGGCAAAGACGGCAAGCCCAATTCGTTGAGAAAGACATTATGCCGGTCAGTACTAGCGACAATTTTTTGCTCCAATGCCACCAACTCCGCATTAACGGCCTGCAAATCAATCTGCTCTTCTGCTTTGGCGGTACTGATATAACGGGAAATGTTCAGGTTGAAATCATTTTGCTCGATTTCTGCCATCGAAACCCGACGGGAATACCGCTCTTCTTGCTTGCGGTATTGATAGGTATCGACAATCTTGTCGATATGCTCAGGCAGTAAGCGGTTTTGGCGTTTGCCTTTTTCAAAGTGTTCGCTGGCGTTGATGAACAGCACATCGTCCGGCTTTTTGCATTTTTTTAACACCAGAATACAAACCGGAATACCGGTCGAGAAAAACAGATTGGCGGGCAGTCCAATCACGGTATCGATGTGGCCGTCTTTTAACAGCTTGGTACGAATACGTTCTTCTGCACCACCACGAAACAGCACTCCATGCGGCAAAATAATTGCCATGGTGCCTTGGTCGCTGAGAAAGTGAAAACCGTGCAATAAAAAGGCAAAGTCGGCAGCGGATTTGGGCGCGAGGCCATAGCCTTTGAAACGAAAGTCTTCGGCTAGGGTTTCGTTGGGATCCCAACGCAGACTAAACGGCGCATTCGCCACGACGGCATCAAACAATAGCTTTTTGGCTGGGTTCATTTCCTTCAAAATAGCCCAATCGTTCAACAAGGTATCGCCGTGATGAATTTCAAATTCCGAATCCTTCACTCCGTGTAGTAGCATGTTCATGCGTGCCAGGTTGTAGGTCGTGATATTGGATTCTTGGCCGTAAATCTTGCCGATACCATGCTGGCCAAGTTGCTTGCGGACATTGAGTAACAACGAGCCGGAGCCACAGGCAAAATCCAGCACCTTATCCAGCCTCTTCTTTTTGCCCGTAGCCGGTTCTTGACTATCCAGGGCAACGATAGCGGACAGAATGTCGGAAATCTGTTGCGGCGTATAAAACTCACCGGCTTTTTTGCCCGAACCGGCGGCAAACTGGCCGATCAGGTATTCATAGGCATCGCCCAGAATATCGCTATCAGTCGAGAATCGGGCAATCCCTTCGGCAATTTTGCTGATAATTTTGCACAGTTTGGCATTCCGGTCAGTGTAATTTTTGCCGAGCTTTTCGGAATTGAGGTTAATCTCCGAGAACAAGCCTTGAAAAGTGCTGTCAAAGCTATGGTTTTCAATGTATTTAAAGCCTTTTTCCAGGGTGTGTAGCAATTCCCCGTTTTGGGTTCTAGCCAGTTCAGCAATACTGGTCCAAAGATGCTGCGGTTCAATCACATAATGCACTTTGCGGCGCATTTGTTTTTCAAATTCCGCCACATCACCGGCATTCGCTGCATACCATATAGATAGCGGCGCACGCTTATCATCATCCACCGGTTTCGGGTAATCCGGCCCCAGTTCTTTTTGGGCGGCAGCCTCGTAGTTGTCCGATAGATACCGCAAAAACAGAAACGACAACATATAGTCGCGGAAGTCGTCGGCATTCATCGCACCGCGTAAATCGTCGGCTATTCCCCAAAGCGTGCTGCCTAGTTTGCTTAGTTCTTGTTCGGTCATGGTTAATTCGCTTGTGTCGTTGTAACGGTGATCATTTCCGGCAAGTCAAATTGATAGCGGTTCAGAAATGCACTTAAAATGTTTTGAAAGAGTTGCTTGGTGTCTTCGCCCATTTCTTTCGGTTCGTAGGCCGAGTGATGTGTCAACACTTTTCCGGACACACAGCTAAGCAGCTTTAAGCTGCAATTCGTAGTCAACGGGCGACAAGTAGCCATTGGCGGAATGAAGTCGCTCGCGGTTATAAAACACTTCGATATATTCGAATACGGCCTGCCTGGCCTCGGATCGGGTTCGATAGGTCTGGTGATGTATCAACTCGATTTTCAGGGTATGAAAGAAACTTTCCGAGACGGCATTATCCCAGCAGTTTCCCTTACGACTCATGCTTTGCCGGATGCCGTGTTGCGTTAATAAGGCTCGATGGCTGTCCGATGCATATTGGCTGCCGCGATCGGTATGCCATAGCAAGCCTTTCTCGGGCTTGCGCTTCCAAACCGCCATCAGTAGCGCATCGTTCACCAGTTTGGTCCGCATATGTTCGGCCATAGACCAGCCCACGACTTGCCGGGAATAGAGATCAATCACCACGGCCAGATACAGCCAGCCCTCCTGCGTATGGATATAGGTGATGTCGCCGGCATAAACTTGATTGGGCTTTTCCACGGCAAATTGCCGATCCAGGTGATTGGACGCAACCGGTTGATGATGCTTCGAATTCGTCGTGGCTTTGAATTTGCGCTTGGTTTTACAGGCCAACCCCGCTTCCCGCATCAAACGACCGATACGGCGGCGGCTGACGGTTCGGTTCTGAGCGGATAAGGCGGCTTTGAGACGGCGCGTACCGTAGGTTGCCCGGCTTTTGCCAAAGGTGCTTTGGATCATCTCGGATAGGGCGGCATCGTCTTGTTCGCCCGCAGAGGGGCCTTGCTTCAGCCAGTCGTAGTAGGCGCTTCGGGATACCCTCATGAACCGGCACAGGGTATCTACCGCAAAGTCCTCTGCATGCTGCTTGATCCAGGCGTACTTCATCTTTGTTCCTTGGCGAAGTACGCCGCTGCCTTTTTTAGTAAATCGCGCTCCTCGGTCAATCGGGCCACTTCCTTCTTAAGGCGCTTGAGTTCATCGTACAGATGTTCATCGGTACGGACCGCTTTATTGCTGTCTTTGGGGCGACTGTATTTTCCTATCCAGGTATGCAAGGTATTGACGTTAATGCCAAGATCCTGGGCTACCTGGCTGATCGGTTTATCGGATTCATTCGCCAACTTGACGGCTGAGGCTCTGAATTCGGCTGTATAGGTATTGGGTTTTTCTTGGCTCATTTTGGATTCACGCTTTTTCAGGTTATTTTAAAAAGTGTGTCCGGTTTAGTGTAGCCACATCAGAGTATTTACCGTGGCTGAGCAAATTTAAGGCGCGGGCGAATAACACTTCGTCGTCAATGCCGTGAATGCAGGCAGAAAAATCATTGAACCCAAAAAAAGTGGCGGTTTTTTCCAAAATGCTCCGCAGCATATTGAAGTGATGGGTATATAGTTTGCCGGATTCCGAGGCTTTCTGCAGTTCGGCCAGCATGGCGACATGGTGGAAAAACGGCGTGTCATCGGTGGCCCGGAGGGTGTAGGAGTCTGAATCATTACCACGATGCAGAAAATAGGTTTTATGCGACGTTTTCTTCAGCTCGTTACACATCACATTAAAAAACAGGCTGTGATGGGATGAAATCACTGTCTTTACCCGCTTCGTTCCGCGCTTGAGCAGTTGCGCCAAATCACTGGCAACAGCAATGGCGTTGTTGTCATCCAGTGACGAAATTGGGTCGTCAATGTAAAAGTATTTCACCCAGCTGTAGGCTTCGTCTTCTGCACCATCCAGAGTGAGTTCGCAAATTGCCAGAAAAATACACCAAATAAAAATATTTTCTTCGCCGCGCGATACCTTGATATGGTTGGCATCGCCTTTGGAAAAGGTAATGGTCCAGTTTTCATAATCGATTTTGAAATCAAATTCGGCGTAACGATTCAAATAAGGACGAATTTTGTCTTCAATAGCCAACTCTTTAAAACCGTTAAAGAAATTGGAATCCGAGTTGATTTGCAGCACGCGTTCGGTATCGTTGCTTAAGTCGTTATCCCAATGAAACAGGTCTTCGGTATAGGCATTGAAATATAGGGTATCTCTGGCAACGCCCCTTTTGCGTTTTCCTGCCTCTTTAAACGCCATGGAAAGGCGGGTTTTGCCGGTGCCGTTATAGGCGTAAAGCAAAACAAAATCGGAACCGCCGTTGGTGTTATCGCGCAGGTCATCTCGTAGCCTTTGCACTAAGCGGCGCAGGTTTGGCAGTTTGTGGATTTTCGGTTTGTCGCTCATCCGTTCACTTCATCAACGGCGGGGAAAAGTTGCTGCATCAGGCCGTTTTTATGGGCTTTGAGTTCGGCTAGCTTCTGGGTTTGCGCGGTGATCAGGTCGTCGATGGAAGACAGGCAATCGGCGATTCTTTGTTGTTCAGATAAGTTCGGAAATACGATTTTAATCTTCAGAAAACTACTAAAATGAACACGTCTTTTCTCAATTAAAGAGCCAGTTGCGACGTCATCATAATGCGTAAGCATTTCACCGCTTTTAAAGTAAATTTCACAAAATCGTGAATCTACAGTTTCATCGCAATAAAAAATATTGTAATATTTTGAAAGAGCAATATTTTGACAACCATAATGTCTTCCAATAGCGCCAAATCTCAAATTCATAGGGTTATAGGCAAAGTCATTTGGACCCGCCAATTTATAAGCATCCTTCTCATCTTTGACTAGAAAAGAACGCTCATATCGCTCCGTTTTTGGCGTGACGCCATCTTCAATAGTTAGACTGTATAGCGGTAATTTTTCTGACGGTATCTGATTTCTTTCAGTTATAAAGTCTTTTAGTTCTCTGATTTTCCATTCCCCAGCATCCCGAAACTCAGGAAAGCGCAGTTTGGGCACGGTTGCACCTTCGGTGGGGAATAGCTGTTGCATCAGGCCTTTTTTATAGGCTTTGAGGGCCTCGACTTTTCGGGTTTGCGCGGTGACCAATTCGTCGATGGAAGACAGGCAATCGACGATTTTTTGTTGTTCTTTCTTATCTGAAGGAAAAGCAACTTCAATATTTGATAGTCTTCCCGCCGATATTCCAAGAACCTTCGCTCCTTGAGATTCTTTTTTAATTTGCATCCGAATTCGGTTTGATTTAAATAAATATCCACCAAACCCGATTATCAACTTTTTGTCTTTTTGTCGTGCTAATAGGGTGTGTAACCCAGATAACAGTTTCTCATTATTTAGATTAATAACTTCTATACTTTTGCCTACATCTTCCAAATCTTCCGATGCGTCAGCAAAAATCATATCGCCCTCGACGCAGTAACACTCTGGCTTAATTTTTTCGAGAGCCTCTGACGGATTTATAAACGGTACAACTTCTTTTTCGATATTAAATAAAGTCGAATATTTGGTGTGTATATCGCCATAATGAATATTTTTTACTGAACCATTCTCATAGTTTAATTGATCTCTTGAGTACGAGTTGGTTACTTTAAAAGAATACAAACTTTCCAAGGGTACATTATTCCAATCCCCCGCATCCCGAAACTCAGGAAAACGCAACACCGGCACCAAAGCCTTTTTCGTGGGTTCACTCATTTGTCACCCTCCCGTTCTTGTGCCAGTAGCTCATGCAGCTTGGCCTGTATCAATTTTTTATCCGGCAATTGCAATTGGTATTGAGCAATCAAGGTCGGCGATAGGTTGCGTGATAGCGCGTATTCCACCACTTCGTCGTCTTTGTCGCGACACAGCAAGACGCCAATGCTGGGGTTTTCGTGGGGCTTTTTGACATCGCGATCCAGTGCTTCCAGGTAAAAACTCAGTTGCCCCATGTGTTCCGGTGAGAATTTGCCGATTTTCAGTTCAAAGGCCACCAGCGCGGACAGGCCGCGGTGGTAAAATAGCAAATCGATATAAAAATCCTGATTGCCGACTTGCAGGCGGAATTGTTCACCCATAAAGATAAAGTCGCCACCCAGTTCCAGAATAAAGTCCTT
Organism: Methylomonas sp. LL1; assembly: GCF_015711015.1. NCBI lineage: Bacteria > Pseudomonadati > Pseudomonadota > Gammaproteobacteria > Methylococcales > Methylococcaceae > Methylomonas > Methylomonas sp. LL1. The sequence continues at coordinate 98,661 of NZ_CP064652.1, read as the reverse complement.
CATGTGCTGGATCAGGGCTGTTTGCAGGTCGTTTTCGCTGTGGGTTTCCGGCAAGCCGAGAAACTCCAGCACGTAGTTGTCTTTGAAGGCCGCGCTAATTTGGGGATGAAATTCTCTCAACTGTGTTGAGAGTTTTGGCTGATCCAGCATGGCACGCTCAAATAAACAGGCGCTAATTTGCCGATCAATCTCGCGAACGCTGTATTTTTCATCAATAGTCAGCTTTAAATAAAACGCTCTTTCCTGTTGGGTTTTGCAGCGCGAAAAAATAGCCAGGTTGTGCGACCAGGGCAATTCTCTCACCAGTGCCGAGAGTTTTTCATCAGCCTGATAGGTTTCGTAAAACTGCTTCATGCGCCATAGATTTTTGTCGCTGAAGCCTTTGATGTCCGGGGCGTTTTGGGCAATATATTGCGCCAGTTCGGTGACTACGCCTTTACCCCAGGCTTCGCTTTGCACTTTGTGGCTGATAGTAAGGCCGATTTGCCAATACAGGTCGATCAGGGCTGTGTTGGCTTGGCTAAAGATTTTGCGTCGCGCTTGCTGGATGTGTTGCAGCACTTCGCTGAACACGGGGTTAGGTATGATTGGTTTATTCATACGCCGCCAATCCTGAAATTTCGCGGCCTTGGGCCAGTTTGTGTAATAAGGGCAGCAAGTCTTCCATCAAGGCCAGTTCGGCTTGGGTGCGGGCTTTCCAGCCCAGTTCCAGGGGGCTGAGTAAATCACTTAAGTGTTCGCCATCGAAAATCATCCGGCTCATGATGGTATCGACAAAGGCTTGCAGGGCCGATGCTTGCAGGCCGTGTTTGTCCGCAATAGCGGTCAAGTCGTTGGCAGCCTTGGCGGCTTTGAAGGCTTGGTAGCCGTCGCGAATGGCCTTTTCATTGAGGCTTTGCCCGGCGGGCAGACTGTTGATGTAAGCAATGATGTCGTCGCGCTCGTCCATCAAATTGGCGCTGGAACTGATCAGCTCGATCAGCTCTTCGCGGGTCATTTTTTGTTTGCTGGTTTTTTGGGTGAATTTGGCGATCAGCCCCATGATGTAGTCGTAATCGATCACCGCCGAGGCGAACAGCACGAATTCAAATTCCAGTTGTTGCACAGTGCTATTACCGTCGTTGCCTTTACCTTGTTGGGCTTTCAGACGTTGGGCGGTGTCCAGATACACGCCTTTAAAGCCGCGCAAGGTGTCTTCCGGCAGCAGTTTCTCGACTTGGGCGTGCTGTTCTTCGCCGAGGTCGGTGTATTGATCCAGTTGGGTTTTCAGGCGCTGCACTTCCTTGAAGTGGTTGATGAATTCGGCGCGGGCGGTGTCGCCTTTCAGGTTGGCCACTTGTTCCGGCGCGCAGTCCAGGCCTTGCGCTTTCATGAAGATTGCCAATTTGCCGAACGCTGTTTTCAGTTTGTTGATCACCGTCGGCGCGGGGTCTACCAGCCAGATTTCTTTGGCTTTGTCGATGGATTGGCCGGAGAACAAGGCAATGGCGGCATCGACTTCTTTTTCCTGACCGCGAAAATCCAAAACATTGCCCCAGGGTTTGCTGTCGTTGAGCACCCGGTTGGTGCGCGAGAAGGATTGGATCAAACCGTGGTATTTGAGGTTTTTATCGACATACAAGGTATTCAGGTACTTGGAATCGAAGCCGGTGAGCAGCATGTCCACCACGATAATGATGTCGATTTTGTGTTTGCGCGGGTAATCCTGATTGGAATATTTGTGGTCTTTAATGCGCTGTTGTATGTCCTGATAGTACAGGTCGAACTCGTTAACGGTGTGGTTGCTGCCGTACTGGGCGTTGTAGTCGGCGATAATCGCCATAAGCGCAGCTTTTTTCTGTTCCGGCTGTTCCTGGTTGTCGGCTTTTTCTTGCGGTAGGTCGTCCTGCAGTTGCTTGATGTCGGCAACATTTTTGCCGTTTAGATTGTCGTTGTCTTTTGCCAGCGCTTGGGTGGGCGGCGAGAACACGCAAGCGATGTTCAGCGGTTCGAAGCTGTTGTCTTCGGTCTGTTTTTTAGCCTGAACGGTTTTGAACAAGTCGTAATAGGCTATCGCGTCGTTGATCGACGCCGTGGCCAAAACGGCGTTAAAACGCCGCGAGTTGGTAGCGGCATTATGTTTGTTCAGGATCGCCTCGACGACGGCTTGCTGGGAGACGGTTTCTCCGGGCTTGAGCTTGGCTTTTTTGCCGTTCTTATCTTCGGGCTGAAAGTAATCGATGTGAAAACTCAGTACGTTTTTGTCATCGATGGCGTGGGTAATGGTATAGGCGTGTAACTCTTTTTCAAAAATGTCTTTAGTCGTTTTAAACGAGCCTACCGTACCATCGATTTGGGTGTAGTTGGCGTTGTCATCGAAAATCGGCGTGCCGGTAAAGCCGAACAGTTGCGCGTTGGGGAAGAATTCTTTGATCGCTTTATGGTTTTCGCCGAATTGCGAACGATGGCATTCGTCGAAGATAAACACGACGCGCTTGTCGCGTAACGGTTCCAGGCGTTGTTTGTAGGTGGGCTTGCCCTTTTGCGTGTTGGTTTGATTACGCTTGCTGTTTTCGTCCAGTGCCAGGCCAAGCTTTTGAATGGTGGTGACGATCACTTTGTCGGCGTAGTCTTCCGATAGCATGCGCCGCACCAAGGTTTCGGTGTTGGTGTTTTCTTCGACGCACCCTTCCTGGAAGCGGTTGAATTCCTCGCGGGTTTGCCGATCCAGGTCTTTACGGTCCACCACGAACAGGCATTTTTCAATATCCGGATTGTCTTTGAGCAGCGTGGAGGCCTTGAACGAGGTAAGAGTTTTGCCGCTGCCGGTGGTGTGCCAGATGTAGCCATTGCCCCGGTTCTGGTGGATGCAATCGACTATCGCCTTGACCGCATAGATTTGGTACGGGCGCATGATCATCAGCTTTTGCTCGCTGGCGACCAATACCATGTAGCGGCTGATCATTTGGCCCAGTGTGCATTTAACCAGAAAGCTGTCGGCAAAGTCGTGCAGGTGGGCGATTTTTTGGTTGGCTTCATCGGCCAGTTGGTAAATCGGCAAAAAGCGCTCGTCGGCGTTAAAGCTGAAGTGCTGGTTGTGGTTGTTGGCAAAGTAATAGGTATTGCTTTCGTTACTGACGATAAACAACTGCATGAAGCACAGCAGCGTGTTGCTGTAGCCGTTGCCGGGGTCGTTCTTGTACTCGACGATTTGCTCCATCGCCCGGCGAGGGCTTACTTGCAGGGTTTTCAGCTCGATCTGCACGACCGGCACACCGTTGATCAGCAGAATCACGTCATAACGGTGGTGGCTGTTTTCGGTGTTGATACGCAGTTGGTTAATCACTTCAAAGTCGTTTTTGCACCAGTCTTTGATATTGACCAGGGTGTAATGCAGCGGGGTGCCGTCTTCACGTTGAAAGTAATTACGCTCGCGGAGCGTTTTGGCGGCGGTAAACACGTCAGCGGTGACGATTTCGTCGCGCAGGCGGGCGAATTCGGCATCGGTCAAATGAACACGGTTCAACGCCTCGAATTTATGGCGGAAGTTTTGTTCTAGCGATTCGCGGTCGCGGATGTCGGGGCGCGGGTTGTATTTAAGATCGGTCAACTTGCCGATTAACCTTTGCTCGATCTGGTTCTCTTTTATGGTCATTTGCAACTTTTAGAAGATATGTTCAGGCCAAAGCAAGAGATTATTCGCAGGCTACTGAAGACTAAGTAAATTCCTGGTACCAAGGGTTTTCCTTTCTGCATATCATCCCTTATTGTAAGACTTGAATACTTAAAAAGACCGAAGTCCCATTATTCGAAATAAAAATATTGAGGGAACACCCCTGTTTTGTATCGACCTTTCGTGCCGATCCGAGCATAGCTCATGACGACTACTATTACCGATCGGGAATAGCAATTGTCCAGATTCTCTTTAAGGGCAGTTCGGCACGAACGTCCTGATCAAGTTTGTCGTAGTTGTCGAGTAATTGCTCAATCAAGTCGTTTTGGTTCCAGAGTCGCACCTTGAAGAACTGAACAGGTACTTCTTTGTACACGGTCTGTTTGAAATCCGACCAAGACACGAACAACCCCTGATCAGCGTTCACACTTTGCATGGCCCCGATCAACTGAGTGAATTCTGGACGATCTGCCGGCGTATCGCCAGACTTCACCTGAACACATAGCCTAGGCGAGTCGAAGCCGAAAGGGCCGCCGGCGGCCAAAATATCAACCCCTTTATCAGGCCCTTCTGGGCTGAGATAAGTCGTAAATCCTTGCGCCTTCAGAATCGCATCGACCAGACGAGCCATCCCGTGCCCCTTGAATTTCTGTATGATCAGCTTGGCGATAGAATCTCGGGCCAATTGTTCCAGATCGACTAAGCTCTCTTGCGGGGCCTCATCAGTGGCACTCCCATTCACAGACACCTGGGTCGGCGCCGGCATCGGGGTCTGCCACAGATTGAGCGCCATGGAGCGGACTCTCTGTTCAGCGTTGTTGCGTTTGATTTCGCAAACCGTTAGGAAGGCACCAAACGAGTAAAGGAGGTCTTGATCGAAAGCAGTTCGGGGGATCTCGGTGTTCAACCACGAAATTTCCCGATAGTGACGATAGTCATCTGCGGCGGCAGGGTCAAATTTGCATGGACTCTTGATCTCGCCAATGGCGATTGTCGGTTTGTTCTTATTGGGCAGCACCACCCAGTCACCAACCTTCATCGCAAGGACAAAAGCCCAGATCTGACCCGACCAATTGCCCAATTTACGGGGTAGCTCTCCCGGATAAGTCTGAAGCACCCGTTGCTTGATCCCCTCATAGTCGGGGATAGATGTCATGTCATTTGCCGTTAGTTCCCCCCACGTCAGATAGACTCGGTTTTCATCGATAAATTTTGACTCGTGCTCGCCGTAACTGCCTGCACGAACTAACCATAATGACATGATGTTTCCTTTTAATTTTCCAATGCGATTGCCTTGGCTTCCGGCAGATGTAACTGACCGGAGATTAGACGGGGGATCAGAGTGTCCTTTTAATGTCGTCTAGCATGATTTTTAAGTGTACTAGGTAAAAAAAAGCTTTGATTATATGCAACGTAATACAGTCCCCATGGAGTTATTTTAATCGATAACCCTTCTTAATTTTTTTGCTGCTGATTTTTTGGCTGGCTAATTCTGCTTCTTGTTCGGTGGTAAACCATTCCTTCCTCACCGTACCGGGTGACCCTACCCTGCCCCATTCCTTAATCAATGACCAATCGTCAAATAGACCTGGCGTGACAAACATCTGGTAAAAACGATGCATGTTGTTTTCGGTATCGTGTCTTTCAAGATATAGATGATTCATCAGTTACTCCCCAGAAGACTGGACCGTATTGTCAGTTTGCGGTGATTTCAATGCCGCTTCCCGAATCCGCATAATGGTTTGCCGGGTGGTTTTGAATTCCCGAGCCAACTCCGAAACGTTGGCGCCTGCGGCCAAGCGCTTGACAACTTCTGCACGAGCTTCCGCATTAAGCGCCGGCGGTCGGCCAAACTGCTTACCTGCGGCCTTCGCGCGACTAAGGCCTGCTTGGGTTCGCTCAATTAACAGGTCACGCTCAAATTCAGCGACCGCTGCAATGACCTGCATGGTCATCTTGCCGGCAGAACTGGTTAGATCAACGCCACCTAACGCCAGACAATGGACCCGCACTCCGGAATCAGAAAGATGCTCGACCGTGGCTCTGACATCCATGGCGTTGCGACCAAGCCGATCCAGTTTGGTCACCACCAACACATCGCCCGCTTCCAGTCGCTCGATCAGTTTATTAAAACCGGGACGTTCTTTAGCCGCGACTGAACCGCTGATGCTTTCTTCAATCAAACGATGTGACTGAATGGCGAAACCGGCAGATTGAATTTCCAAGCTTTGATTTTGGGTGGTCTGGTCCGTGGTCGACACTCGACAGTAAGCAAAGACGCGTGACATGCGCTAATTCCGTCCGAAAGGGATGTACGAATTATAACACATGTACGAAAGTCGTTTTGACCACTTTTGTGACTTTCCGAAGCCGTTGTCAGCAGTCATTAGCAAAGCTCGCGTATTACCTTGCTATCCACAAACTAAAATGTCATAGTCGATGACAGCAGCCATCTAACCCGATGTCAGTAAGCTGCAAATTGTTAAAGTCGACGTCAGCACGTCGCAAAGGGGGCACTATGACTGACCTTTCTCAGATTGCAGAATGCGAATGGAATGAAGCGTATCGCCGTGCTGTCGTCTTGCGTCCGTTGTTTGAAATCCAGTATTGTTCTCGCGAGAAAGCGCATGAAGCCGCCGTTGAATTGGGGTTATCCGAAAGGCAGGTGTACCGGCTAATTCAACGGTTACGCGAGTCCGGCGGCGAACTCACTGCGCTATTGCCGGGTGGCTCCAATGGTGGGCGAGGTAAACAGCGACTTGCCGCACCTCGCGAAAATTTGCTCCGTGGCCTGATAGCCGAAATTTTTCTTACGCGGCAAAAACGGTCAGCAGCCGAACTCGTGTTTGCAATCCGGAATCAATGCTTAAAAGCTGGATTAGCGCCGCCTTCTGAGAGTACTATCCGCCGCCGCTTGAAAACCTTATCTCCGGCTGAACACTGTCAACGCGGCGAGCCCCATCCTGAAATCAAGCCGATTTACGGCATCACGCCAACCTCTGATATTCCTCTTGACTGGCTACAAATAGACCATACGCCAGTCGATCTGATTATCGTCGATCCAGTGGATCGTTCACCGATTGGCCGACCATGGCTAACGGTGGCCATTGACGTTTTTAGTCGCTGCATTGCCGGGTTCCATCTATCGCTTGAGGCGCCCTCGGCCACCAGTGTTGGCCTTTGTCTGGCCCTGGTAGCCAGTGATAAGGCGCCGTGGTTACAACAGCGGGACATTGAAGCAAGCTGGCCCGTCAACGGTAAGCCGCGTCGTATCGGCGTCGATAACGCCTCAGAATTTCATTCGCTAGCATTTGAACGGGGCTGTGCTCAGCATGGCATTGCCATCGAATGGCGACCACCTGGCCTGCCTCATTACGGCGGAGTCGTCGAGCGCGTTATTGGCACGTTGATGCAGCTAGTTCATGCTTTGCCCGGTACAACCTTTTCAAATCCAACCCAACGCGGTGGCTATGATAGTGACAAGACGGCCTGTCTAACACTTGAGGAACTTGAACGCTGGTTTGCCGTCACGATTACCAAGTATTACCACCTGCGGCCGCACGAAGGTATGGATGACGATATTCCCTTGCATCGCTACCAGCAAGGTCTCCAGTCGCTTATTGCCGCCAACAAAACGATACCAATACCACGTGACCCACGCACCTTCCTGATCGACTTCCTGCCAGTAGTGCGCCGCTCTTTACAACGGGACGGTATTACGATTGATCACATTACTTACTAGGCTATTTCTGCCCATCCCCTCGAAAAGGTAAAAATTAGTAATATCTAATGGATTGAGCCCTTCTATTCCCGGTTTCATATTCAAATATTCAGTCTCCCAAATATGCCCAATGCAATGATTTCACTTTTATAAAATCCTCTGAAACCAATCCAATTGTTGATGGAGTGTAACTACCGAACCGACAATAATCAGTGTCGGCGGCTCCATTTCGGCCTGTTCCACACGCTTTGGCATATCCACTAGCGTTCCGGTTAAAACCCGCTGGTTTCGAGTCGTACCTTGTTGAATGACGGCAATGGGATGATCGGCCGGACAACCGTGTGCCATCAGCGATCGGCAGATGGTTGCCAATCCGGCCAGCCCCATATAAATCACAACGGTTTGATTGGGACTAGATAATTGCTGCCAGTCGAGATTGATGCTGCCGTCTTTTAAGTGGCCGGTGACAAATGTACAGGATTGAGCATGGTCTCGATGGGTCAGCGGAATGCCCGCATAACTGGCACAGCCTGCCGCTGCCGTAATGCCGGGCACCACCTGAAAGCTGATCCCAAGTTGTATAAAAGACTCAATTTCTTCACCCCCACGACCAAAGATAAAAGGATCTCCTCCCTTTAATCGGGCTACCCGTTTACCGGCCAAGGCAAGATCGATCAACAGTTGATTGATCGACTCCTGCGGCAGACTATGGTTATCTCTCTGTTTACCAACATAGATTTTCTCGGCGTCTCGTCGAGCCATGTCGAGAACGTCTATGGAAACCAGCCGGTCATAAACAATAACATCGGCCTGTTGCAGCAAACGCAAGGCTTTAAACGTTAATAAATCCGGGTCGCCAGGACCGGCGCCTATTAAATACACTTCACCCTGATTTGCTGTAGGGTCAACCTGCCGCAGTTGCGACTGAAACAGTTCTTCCGCTTCGCTCTGCTTACCTACAAAAACTAATTCAGCCACAGGGCCTTGTAAAATCTTTTCCCAGAAAACCCTGCGTTGAGTCGGTTGTGGAATGCGTTGTTTGACCAATAATTTGAATTTCTCAGCAAGCTTCACCAACAGGCCAAACGATGCCGGAATTGCACTTTCTACCCTAGCGCGTAAAAGTCGCGTTAATACGGGAGATACACCACTTGAGGATATAGCGATAAGTAGGGGCGAACGGTCAATAATGGCCGGGAATATAAAGGAACATAACACCGGATCATCAACCACGTTAACGGGGATTTTCCGCTGATTCGCCAACTTGGAGACCTCGATATTAGTGACGCGGCAATTGGTAGCGGAAACCACGAGTCCCATACCGTCGATATCCTCATCCGTAAATGCTTTTTGGCGGATAACGATTGAATTCGAACGTTGCAACGCGGATACTGCGTTACCAATTTCTGTAGCAACGACGACAATGTTGGCTCCAGCCCGGATCAATAATTCAATTTTTCGCGCCGCGATTTCACCAGCGCCTACCACCAAGCACGTTTGGTCTTTAACTTTTAAGAAAAGGGGAAAATATTCCATAACGGTTTTGTTTTACTGCTAGGGAGCCGAGCAAGCACTTTGATGATAAATCAGCTCTTCGACAGGTCGACCACCCACCAAATGCTCGTCGATGATGCGTTGTAAATTGGTTTCATTGACGTTGTAATACCAGATACCATCGGGTTGCACGCATAGGATGGGGCCGGATTTACAGGTGGCAAAACAGTGGGTGCGGGTGCGCTTAACCCGAAGTTCGCCTTTATCGATACCGGCCGCTTTGAACTTCTCGCCCAAGGTTTCGAACAAGGCTTGTGCTTCGCCATTTTCGGTGCAGCGTGGGCCGGTACACACCAGCAAGTGGCGTTTGTAGTCGCCCATTTTGGGTTTTTCAGGCATGGGAGTGTTGTTATCGGTCATGGTGAATAGGTTCCAGAGCGGTTGGGGCGCTAAATTGCGTTTGGTCTTCGCGGTAATGCTGTATGGCTGCGCTGTCGAAGCCTGTTTCGTCAGCAACCAACCATAAGTTGAATAAGGCGTCACCTTGCTGATCGAGCACTTGAATGCCATGCGCTTGCTCATCTCGGCCGACAAACCAGATTTGCCGCGCTTTGCGCCAGTCGATGTGTAAATGAAAGGCGTCGTTGACGATGCTCAACCAGCCGTTTTTTTCCTGCAAATCAGTGCCGTTGATCAATAACTCCGCCACCGCGCCGCCTTCGCTGCGTACCACGGCACGTAATTTGCCCCAACTCTGGAATGTGGCCAGTAAACGTTCATGACTGTCCGGAGCTGCACGTTGCGCGCAGAAAATGCCGGCATGATCGTCAGGCGTGGCTAGTCTGACAGCATCGAGAATTTCCGCCAAGGGTTGCGCAAAATATTCCGCCGCCTGTTGTAACGTCACTTTAGGCGTATCGCGCAAATATTGCCGCACACAAGCTTTCCAACCCTCCAAACCCATGCTCAGCGAACGACCCGCCTGTTCACCTTCCCGAGCTTCACCCGTCATCGCATCGTATTTGTTGGCGTAACCGCGCGGTGTCACCATCAACCCAGCGCGAACGAAGGTGCTGCTGTTACCGACCAAGACCGTGGTCAGCATGCCGATGTCGCAATCAGCCATCTCCGCCAAACGCACGATCTGAATCTGTTGACGAGCTCGATAACCGGATTTGACGATGGCAACCGGCGTGTCCGGACTACGATGGCGCAGCAATATATTTTGTGCTTCAACGATATGCTGAGTGCGACGGCCGCTTTTCGGGTTGTATAAAGCCACCACGAAATCCCCTCGCGCCGCGCTTTCCAGGCGGCGGGCGATCACCGGCCAAGGCGTTAGTAAATCGGACAGCGAGATCGAACAAAAATCATGCGTCAACGGCGCCCCGACCAAGGATGCGCAACTAGACAAAGCGGTACTACCGGGCACCACTTCCACTTGAATTGGATCATCCGGCGTCCAGCCGCTTTCCAGCAGCAGTTCATAAGTGGGTCCTGCCATACCGTAAACACCGATATCGCCGGACGACACCATGGCGACGATTTTGCCTTGCTTGGCATGTTCATAGGCTTCGATGCTACGATCCAGCTCTTCTGTCATGCCTTTTTTGATGACTTCCTTGCCATCGAGCAAGTCTTGCACCAATTTGATATAGGTGCTGTAACCGATCACTACGTCGGCTTCGGCGATGGCCTGACGGGCACGGGCTGTCATGTGCTCGTGATTGCCGGGGCCGATACCGACCAATAAAATTTTGCCTGCTTTTGTCATTTGATTCTCGCTATCGAAACGGTGGCATTCTTGCCGTCCGCACCGCAATATTTATGTTTCTCGACCAGTAAATCCGACAACTCGGCATTGGCGGCTTTCAAAGCGGCCGCTTCCGCCACCGCCGGGGTACCCATGTATTTCATGACGACCTCGGATGGATTCGGTACCGGGATGCTGGCCAGTGCTTCAGCCGGGTAAAAATACAACGGCCAATCGAATATTTGGGCCAGTTGTAACAAGGCTGCTTCATCATTTTTTTTGTCGATGCTGGCCAAACCGGCTATCGCAGACACGTCCAGTCCACATTGCCATAAGGCCTGAGCCAAGGCTTGCCGCAAAGTCTCCAAGCTGACATTACGGTCACAACCCATGCCAATCATGACTTTCATAAGTTGGTGTTTAGGTTTGATCCAGCGGCGGCCGGTACACCACCAGTCGCTCATCGAGTTGCTGCCAAACAGCCGGATCGATTGCGCGGTGTGTGACCCATAGAATCGACCGGTATTGTTCGGTGTTGACGTCCTCGAAGCGCTGGAACAGATGAATATTGGCCGGTAACGGCGTTGGCCGCGTCCACCAATTCGAACTACCGGCTTCTTGCACGAAGGCAATCGGCAGTTGATTGACCACATCCGCCGACACGCGGGTGATGTTGATCTTAGGGGCTTCCACTTGCCAGCCCAATTCGCGGCCCAAAATGTCCACCGGAATGGTTTTGCCGACATCCGACGCCGTGGTCAGCACTGGCGTGGCATTTAGCAGCGCGGCGACTTTTTCCGCATAGGCGTTGGCGCCGCCGACATGGCCGGACAGCACCGGAATCACGAATTCGGCGGCGTCGTCGATCACCAACACACCAGGGTCTTCATCCTTGGATTTAAGATGCGGCGCAATCAGCCGTACCACCGCGCCCAGTGACACCAAAAAAATAATTTGATCATAAGCCGCGAACAGCTCGCCGATTTGCGCGCTCAATGCCCCCTGGTACACGCGGCGCGGATTGGCAAAATCGCCCAAATGCTCGGCTTGTTTCTCCGACACCACCACCTCCGCGTCGGGGAGTTGTGGTGCTAGCCGGGAGGCAATACCGGCACCATGTTTGGTAATCGCCACCAGGGCGACACGCACTTCATTCATCGCTTGTGTCCTTTTTCTTGCGGCAACCGCGCTGCATTTCGCTGCGTTGACGGCCTGGGTTTTTAATAATGAGTAAAGACAAGTAATTCACTTTTTGCCCTTGTAGGCTGACTAGGTCATGCACCATGCGTTCTTCCGGGGCGCCGGCTTTCTCGACGAACCAACCGTGGGCCAGTAAATCACGGCGGCGCAACAGATCGATAATGTCATCCAACAATGGTTTGACCTTGAGCAATACTAAGGTATCGAAGTCGTTCAACATGCGTTCTATCTGCGCGATGCCGTAACCGGCCGGCACAATGGCGATAGTATCGTCGACATCGGCCAAGGCTTCGCCCGCCCGCGCGGCGGCGGCATGAAACGACGATACGCCGGGCACGATCTCCACGTTGACATCGGCTTGCAAAGCGCGAACGCTACGTTGTAAGTGGCCGAAGGTGGAATAAGTTGACGCGTCGCCTTCCACCAAAAACAATACATCGTCGCCGCGTTGCAATAGTGCGAGCACGGTCTCTGCGGCTTCCAACCAATAGCGAGCCAGAATATCCGCATCGTGAGTCATCGGAAAATGCAGCGCAGTATGGGCTTGTGGACATTCAAGACCGGCGCGCAAGGCAATGTCCAAGGCATAACTTTCGCTATTTTTTTTGCGCACCGGATAGGTCCAATGACCATTGCCTGCGAGTAATTCCCAGGCACGGCGGGTAATCAGGCCAGGGTCGCCGGGGCCGAGTGAGATGCCGTAGAGAGTGCCAAGTTTAGTGTTCATCGTGACCGCTTGATATGGGCTGTAAAGAATGGGTGGCCGACACGATCCACACCGGGTTTTCGCCCTGTAAGCGATGCATAGCCAGAATCGGACTACTACGCGAGGCTTGAATCTGACAGACGTCCCAGTCTGCGCCGAGTTGTTTCAGGGTGTCGACGGCGGTGGACAGGTTTTCCAACGTAACAAAATTCATCACCAGCCAACCTGCCGGGCGCAAACGACCTAAACAAAAGATGATCAGTTCGGCCAATTCCCCGCCGGAACCACCGATGAATACCGCATCCGGATCGGGCCAGGTGTCGAGAAATTGCGGCGCCTTGCCTTGCACGACGCTGTAATTGCTGATACCCCAGGCAGCCTGATTCTGTTCGACATTGGCAATATCATCGGCGTTTTTTTCGATCGCAAATACATGACCCTCCGGACACAGCCGCGCCGCCTCCAGTCCGACCGAGCCTGAGCCGGCGCCGATGTCCCAGACAATGCTGCGACGCGTCAATTGCATGCGGGCCAGCGATACCGCGCGCACTTCACGTTTGGTGATCAGGCCTTTTTCCGGTTTGCGCTGCTGAAACAGGTCGTCGCTGACGCCAAACAGTACCGGTGCCGGCACAGCCGATCTGCGTTTCAGAATCACTACATTGGGATCGCGATAGCTGTTTTGGGCCACTTCAGCAATGCTCAGCCAACCGCTGACGAGCTGTTCGGGTTGTTTCAGCGCTTCGGCAATCGCCATCTCGAACGCATCGGCCAAGCCTTCGATTTGCAATAAGCGGGCAATGCGCGCCGGCGTGTTGTCCGGGCTGGTCAAAACCGCCAATAATGTGTGTTGACGGCAGCGCTGGGCCAATTCGTACAAGCCGTGATCGGGCTTGGTGCCTCGCATCCATTCGCCGGCATCCTGACTGTGCACTGAAACGATGGTGGCGTTTTGCCAGGACAATTTCAATTCGGCAAAGGCCAATTGTATCGTGCTCGGATTGGGCAAGATGCGCACACGATCCGGATCCAGTTTGCCGGCCAAAAAACCGGCGATACCGTGACACAAGGGATCGCCGGTCGCCAGTACTGCTACGGCTTCATTTTGTGCCAACGCGGCATTGATCCAATCCGGCACTTGTTTGAGTTGCCCGGTTAAGTCGTAGTGTCTGGCCTGGGTAATGTCTTTAGCCAGCGTTGCCAACAGACGGCTACCGGCGATGACGTGTTGGGCTTCGTGTAATACCTGCAAGGCCTCCTGGCTCAGGCTGGCGGCGCCGTTATCGAGTACGCCGATAAAACTGCACATGGCTTGCATGATCAAATCCTTCCGGCTTCCGCCAGTTTGTTGCCGTCAAAATCACACACCAGAACGCTGATGTGAAACCGTCCGGGATAACGGCTTTCCAGCGTCGCAATGACCCGCTTGGCCAGTTCGACATGAAATGCGCGTTCAAGCCCCAGTTCCGCCATGCATTCCGATGCGTAACGGGCGGTTTCCTGCGCGGCGATGGCATCGCACACTTCAGCCGGTGCGCCGATGCTGCGGGCAATATCGGCGACCAGTTCCACGTCAACCGGTGCGCGGCCGGCATGCGTAATGGTTTCGCCTTGGGCCATTTTGGTCAGCTTGCCCACCATGCCGCCGATGATGATGTTTTGAATGCCGCAACGGTCGGCGGCCTCCAATGCCGGGGTCAGAAAGTCACCCATTTGCACGAAACAGCTTTCATCCAGCTCGGGCAATTCGCGCATCACGAATTTCTCGGTGCGGCCGCCGGTGGTCAGGACCACACTAGCCTGACCCTGATTGGCCGCCACCTCAACGCCTTGCACCACGCTAGCCCGAAACGCCGCCGTGGAATACGGATGCACGATCCCGGTCGTACCTAAAATCGAAATACCGCCGATGATGCCCAAACGATAGTTCAGGGTTTTTTTTGCCATCTCTTCGCCGTCCGGCACGGAGAGGGTCACCTGTAAGCCTCTGGTTTTTAGGGCTTCGGCGGCGATTAGACGGATATTGTGTTCGATATTTTTGCGCGGAACCGGATTGATGGCCGGGCCGCCAACCTCAAGACCCAAACCGGGGCGCGTGATCTGGCCTATGCCTTCGCCCCCTTGCAATACGATAGTGTCCGGTTGTTCTATCCAGATTACATCCGCTGTCAGCCGAGCGTGATTGGTGCAATCTGGATCGTCGCCGGCGTCTTTTTCAATGACCGCATGCGCTCTGCCGTTCTGTACGAAGCTTTCTTCGACTTTGAACACCACGTCTTGACCATTGGGTAGCACGCAGTCGATGGTGTCCGGCACGCGACCATTCAGCAAACCCAATACGGCCGCCCGCGCCGCCGCAGTCGAACAGGCGCCGGTGGTGTAACCCTTGCGGGTGCCTTTGGGTTTGCGTTCAGGCATTGCCATGCGATCAGCCTTGTGGGGTACGCAGCGCGTACCCTACGATATTTCTAACCATGCATCTGCCGGGTTTCCGCCAGGCTCAGCAAGGCATGTATGGCGGCCACCACCAGCGTCGAGCCGCCTTTGCGGCCACGGGTGATGATCCAGGGCACATCGTGTAATTCAGCGAGTAAATCCTTGGATTCGGCAGCCGAGACAAAACCGACCGGCATGCCGACGATCAGCGCCGGTTTGATGCCTTCTTCTCTGATCATGCGCAACACTTCCAGCAATGCGGTCGGTGCATTGCCGACGGCGACGATGCCGCCATCGATTAAACCCAGGCGCTGCGCTTTGCGCATGGCTTGCACCGCGCGGGTGCTGTTCACTTGTTTGGCCGCGGCTATGACGTCCGCATCGGCGATAAACTGGCGGGCGCTAATGCCAAAGTGTGCCAGACGCGGCTGCGACAGGCCGACGCAAATCATTTCCACGTCGGCGACTATCGGCGCACTATTTAAAATCGCTTTAATACCGCCTTCAACCGCCTGCTCGGAAAACTCGGTCAGGCCGTTGAATTCAAAATCGGCGGTGGCGTGGATCATGCGTCGCACCACTTGCCATTGGTCATCGGAATAAGGGTGCTTGCCGACTTCGCGGTCGACGATGGCAAAAGAATCGTGCTCGATCTGTTGCCCGGCCTGGGTGAGTTGTTCGGTCTGACTATTTTGGCTCATGGCGACTTAGTGATGATGGTGGTGATGTTCGGCTTGCTCGCGGTATTGGCAACCGTCGCATTCCAGCATTTGCGGCGCGACCGGGTCGCTGGCTTCGATCACCCGTTGATCCAGCAATTTAAAAATCGCCGGATCAAAACCAAAATAAGTACCGGAACCAAACGCAATCCGCGGATATTGGCTTTGCAAGCGCTCGACCTGTTTGCCGATACGCTCGATTAGCAAGCCGGTGAACAGGTAATAAGGCAAAATCGCAATCTGCGTCATGCCGAGTCGCACCTGACGTTGCACGGCGGTTTCCAGACGTGGATGGGTAATGCCGGTGAAGGCGATATCGATCAGTTCATGCTCGGTGGCTTCAAACAGCCAGCGTGCCAGTTTGGCCAATTCACCGTTGGCGACTTTGTCCGATGAACCACGTCCCAAAATGATCACCCCGGTGGTTTTGGGATCCGGCATCGCCAGTGTTTTCAGTGCGCTTTTCAGTTGTTTTTGCAGGATGGCCAGCATGGTTTCGTTGCTGCCCAGATGCGGCGCGTAGATGAATTCGACCGTTGGAAATTTTTCGCGGGCTTCTTCGATATGCTCGGGAATCTCCATCTTCACATGCCCGGCGGCACTGATTATCAGCGGTACCACAATCACACGGTCAGAACCTTGCGCGGCGCGCTGAAGACCCTCGGGCAACAGTACGTCAGCCAATTCGATATAGCACAACTCGATGCGCCAATCGGGGTGTTGGGCTTGCCATTGCTGCTGAAATTGACGAATTTCATCGTTACCGGCCTGATTACGTGAACCGTGGCCGACTAAGAGAACGGTGGTTGTCATGCTTATTCCTTAGACTGAGGCCGTTCGGCACGGCGAAAACGATGGGTAAACCCGGCATCGTAAAGTTTGGATTTTTTTAACGACGACCAATGGCGTGAGCCCAAGGTGGGGCTGATGACGATCATGGCCTGGCTGTTGATCTTGGCGGCCCGGCAGCGTTCTCGAATATCGGCCAGCGTGCCGCGAATAATCTGTTGTTCATCAGGCCAGCTGGCTTTGTGAACCACCAATACCGGGGCGTCATCCGCCCAGCCGGCGGCTTTCAGTTCACGCTCGATCGTGGGCAACAAGGTAATCGATAAAAACAGGCACAAGGTACTGTGATGGCTGGCCAGTTCCTGCAAGCATTCACCGTCCGGCATCGGCGTGCGGCCTTCGACGCGGGTCAAAATCACGGTTTGCGTGACTTCCGGCAAGGTCAGGCTCTCCACCGCGCAGGCCATCGCGGCAAAAGCCGACGAGACGCCCGGCACGACTTCAACCGCGATACTGGCCGCATCCAGCGGCTGCACCATTTCGATCAAGGCGCCGTACAAACCGGGGTCGCCGGTTTGCAGGCGAATCACGACTTTTCCCGGCCCGGCTTGGGCTATCAGCCAGCCGCTAATCTGCTCCAGGGTCATGTCTTTGGAATCTTTGATCACGCAGCCGCTCGGCGCCCATTGTGTCGCGGCGGCCTGTACCAGTGAGCCCGCGAACAAAATGGCGTCAGCCTTGGCGATTAAGTCGCGGCCCTTGACGGTGATTAAATCCGGGTCGCCGGGCCCAGCGCCGACAAACCAGACTTTCGCGAGTTCGCTCATAAAAAAAATCCAGCCGCGACTTGCGGGTTGAATGGGAAATAAAGGTGCAAATAAGAAGCCTGCAACGAGCCGGTAATCATCATTAAAATGCCAGTTTACGCAGCAACCAGCCGGATATCGCGCCCAAGGCTAGCCAGAAAATGGCGTTATTAATAGAGGTCCATACTACAAAATGCTGTTGTAATGCTTCGGGCGCCAAGGCGTGGGCAACTTCCGGATGTGGCGCGCCGATCAGATGCGGCAAAGCCAATAAGCCGGCGCCGCCGACTTGCAGCCAACGTTGTTTGGTCAAAAACAGGCCAAACAAACCCATGGCCGTGGCCGTTGCTGCAAATAGCCACCACGCTTGGCGACTATGCAATTCGGCGCTGTCGGTACCGGGCAATTCCGGCGGCAAACCCAACGATGGCGCGACAAAAAACACCCAATAACCGGCTAAACCCCAGCCCAGTCCATACAGATAACCGCGTTGATCCCGCCAGTACATCGAAGCACTGATTAACAAGGCAAAACCAAAACCGGTCAGGCCATTGAATATCAGGGTAAAACCATTACGTTGCCAGCCATCCATTGGCAGCCAGTCATGCACATGTTCTTCAGTCGATGGCGTTTCGAACTGTTCGGCGGCCAAAATCAACGGCAGGGTTTGATAGTGTTGCAGCAGGCTGAGTAACAAGCCGCCCAATAATCCCGCCAGTAGCGAGACGGCGACCAGCTTACGAAAATCAGCCATGTTAATGGCAAGGAAAGGCAGCGCTGTGGCGTCCGTCGTGGGCGGCATTATGTAGGTAATTGTTGGCATCCTGCAAAAAGCCCAAACCTAAAACGACGGTTAGACCCAATACGATGGCACTGAAGCCGGGCAGGAATTTTGAAGTTGATATAGCGGTGGATGCAGCGAGTGTTTTCATGGTTAACGTTCCCGGATCTGATAAACGGAATAACAGCACGGGATGACAAACCAAAAAAACCGATTTGACAGATCGCCCTCCGCAATGCTGTTGACTACAGCTTTAGGCCTGTCTCCGGGCTCGTGACGAATCACCTACCGTTGCGGGGGCAGCGTCGGCATTTAACCGACTTCCAGTTTCACCCGCGTAGCGCGGGAACCTTAAAGCTAAGGCGTGATTCTATGCTGGCAAGGGCAATATGGCAAACGATATGTGGTTGAGCCAAGGCATTGGAATTACAAGTTCTCGGCTCGAAACAGAGCAAAATTGCGACAATAAGCTTTTAAAAGTAGCCGTTTCGTAGAAAAGTGATTTCCTGCTACTCCCTTTTCTATCAGTACGTGGAGATTACCCTCTGCGAGAGGCAATAGAGGAGATGAGCATAACAAGCAAGCAATCGAATATAGCTGAGTATGTGTCGAAAAAGATGGTTTTTTCACTAAGGAACTCCATCTCCCTCAACCGATTTACGCCAGAAATCAGGATCGTTATATCGTGCAACCAACGCATCAATGTCAACCTTGGTGTTTTCTTCCGTAAACTCAAACTTACCGATCAGATTCACATTTTGCCAGGCGACTGGCGAAGTCCCCTTAATGATCTCGATAGCATCCTGGTCGCCGGCTGCTAGTTTTTGCTCATACACCCGCGACAAGATCAGCGTGTTGTAGTGGATGATGGCGTTGGCAACGAGCCGGGAACACTCGTTCCAGATTTGCTGCTCCGCTTCGGTTTTTACCCGGAATTTGCCGCCATTGACATAGGAAATGGCTCGTCGCATGCGATGATACGCCTCGCCGCGATTAAGCGCCTTTTGGATGCGCTGCCTGAGTATCGGGTCATCGATGAAATCAAGGATATGAAGTGACCGATAAATATTGTCCAATTCCCATAGTGCCTTCTTGGTCTGGTTCTGCCGCTTATAACTGGCGAGCTTACGCACTATGGTTGCTTGGGTCACATCTTTTTGTGCAAGCGAAGCCAGAATGCGCTGGATATTCGGCCACTCCTTGCATATTAAGGTATCAAAGGCCTTACGCGATGGCTTAAACAAGGCATCGCCATAACGGCTTGGGTGCTGGAACCCAACTAGGCTATCGATCTTTTTATGCAGGTCACGATAACGTGGCGAAAATTGGTAGCCGAAGACGCGCAAGATAAAGAAATTCACTTGATTGGTGCCATGCGTGTCCGTCGAATGCCTTTCCGGCTTGATCTCCGTTGTATTGTTGTACAGGATGTCGAACACGAAATGTGATTCATGTTCGTGCGCACCGATAATCTTGGCATTAATCGGGACATGATTTATGGCCAAGGTAATGGAGTTTACGCCTTTCTTTAGCGCGAAAAACTTGCTGGAGTGTCGGGCATTGATCGTGTCGATCTGCGTGACTATATGCTGGCCGTCACTGCTAGAATGCTTCTGGTGGTGGATGTCGTACGCTTGGAAAACGGGTAACGCAGCCGTAGCGTTGGAAATGACGTCATTCGCTGCATGCAGCGTTTCCGCCCGCAGGAAATTGCGCGCCGTCGTCAGCAACGCAGAATGACTAAGCCCTGAGACTTCCGCCATTTTCCTTAAACCCATATTGGTACCCATGGCAACGATACAGGCCAGGATCAGTTTCGGATCGGCATCTTGTTTAACGTAGCGTTCCAAAACGTGGGCAAATGATTTCAAGAATCCTGTTCTTTCAGCGACAAACCAAAGCAGGTCGGCCACGCCGATACTTGGCAATTGACCATAGAACGGACTGTTGGTTGGCTCTTCCTCGGAAGGATAAACCAACGTCCAGCGAAGTTTGTCCCCGCTACCGGTGATTTTGATATGTTTATTGTCGCCGCTTTCAATGCGCTGGTTCACTGATTTGTACTTGGCTTCCAGTTCCCGCTTGAGCGCGTCTAACGTATCCTGGATTGGTGTCAACAGAATCGGGGCGCCGATTTCTTGCAATATTGCGTCTTTATCCTTATTCCAGCGCTCGGCGTTGATCAGGTCGTCATCAAAGCTGCGAAATTCGTTACTATCCCGAACAAATACGTCACAGGCTTCAAGCGCCTTCCGTAGCTCGCGGTATACCAGGAACTCATAGCGATCAACCTCTAGGGTTTTCTTTTTTTGTTCTTCCGCCTTGGTATATAAATACCGCTGCAAATTCTTTGCGATGATTCCGGTCGGGAAGTTGGACGGGTTCATTTGTCGTGGTGTCTTGCCTTGGCGTAGCAGCTCCTGTAGAAACAAAATGGCTTCCAACAGTGGTTCATCCGACACTAGGCAGACGAAATCGAGGTTACAGAACAAATGCCGTAAATTGAGCTTGAATTTGTGCCGTAGCGTGCCGTAATACGACCATTCAAAAGCGGTTTTATCGAATTCGATGTTACGCATAAAACCGGATACGACAGGAAAGCTCTCGATGTTGAGTAGCTCGAAAGCCTTTTCCTTGATGGCCGCAAACGGTGTTTCGTCAGGGATTGAATTGTCGATGAACAGTTCCAGAACTTGGCCTGCCGCCTGTAGATTCGCGCCGGCCTCGTTGATGGCTTGCTGCATGGCCTCGTCGGCGGCAAGTTTGGCTTGTTTCTCGTATTGGCCAATGAGACAAATCAGGGCTTCGATCAAATTATCGTTGATTTGCCGAAAGCGATGAAAGGCGAAACACAGCAAATACAGGCGTGTTGTGGGTTCCGCCATGCGCCGCAGCTTGTAGACGGAGTAGAACGGAACCAATGATGCATAGTATTTTATACTCTCATTGGACAGGCCGGCAGTACCCAGAAAGCTTTGCCCGAATTCATACAGCGGCTGAAAAAATTTGCGGCGGTCAACCTCCTGGCGTAACTCGCGGTAACTGAAATCCTTAGGCTCGTGTTTGAGTAGGCTGATGCGATACATGCCTTCCTCGGACTCAAGCAAGGCTTCGAGCTGCTTGTCGACATCCGGCGTCACGGCTTTTTTCAGTAAGTCCGTAATTCGCCGACGTTCGCCAGTCACTACTCGGCTCACCATGTCCTGTAGATAAGTGTAGCCAGGAGCAATTAGGCGTTGGTTAGTAAGGTATTGTAAGGTTTCGCGTAGGATGTAAATCGGCTGTGTCGACAGCATGGCGACCCGCTGCGCTTTCAGTTCCAGTGCCGCCTTGGCCTCGCCGTCGCATAGGCGATAGTCGAATAACTGGAGGATGATTTGTTGCTGTTCGAGCCGGGTCGGCTTGGAAAGGGTTTTGATCTTATCTAATGCCTGGTCGGGGAAATACCGCTGGAGAATATAGTGTAGGTCGTCGAGCACGGCCTCCCGCACGTAAACAAAAAACTGTTGCTTGGCCTTGAAATACCCGATTTGAAGGATTAAATGGACTGCCGATGAGCGGGCATAAACGGCGTCGACGGCTTTCTGTTCAACCGCGCTTAAATCGAAGAAGACACTGCGGTCGTCATCGCTGAAACGAGGTAACCCGTATAGATCATCGATTTCACTTTTCGTCAGGATAGACAGGCGGCGCGAATTGACATTCATTCGGCGCCGCTTTTCGGCGAGTGCAGAAAGTACACTTTTTGCACTCTACGTTCACCGATCCTTTTCAATTTCAATTCCTTCAATTTTGAGTGCAAAAACCTTTGCCAAAATCATAATGCATTTAACCCTACTATGTGTTAGCTTTTTGCACCATGCAAACCAATACGACTACGCCATTTCATCGAATCGGTTATGCCCGAGTCAGCAGTACCGGCCAAAATCTGGATTCTCAGATTGATGCGTTGCAAAAAGCCGGGTGCGGCAAAATATTTTCCGACAAGATGACCGGCTCGCACATGGATCGGCCTGGCTGGGATCAGCTTTTAGAATATGCTCGCCCTGGCGATACCTTGGTTGTCAGCGAATTAAGCCGCATGACGCGCTCTTTGATGGACTTACTGACAACGGCAAAGGTGCTGGAACAGCGGCAAATTAATTTAGTATCATTGCGCGAAAATATCGATACCACCACGGCGACTGGTCGTTGTTTCTTGTCGATGATGGGCGCTATTCACCAAATGGAGAGGGAGCTACGCTCTGAGCGGGCGGCAGCAGGACGTTCATCCGCTAAAGCGCGGGGCAAAACGGGTGGAAGACCTAAAACTGACCCAGAAAAATTGGAGAATGCCAGAATCTTATACGAAAATTCAGGCAAAACCGCTGCTGAAGTTTGTGAGATTGCCGGTGTGGGTAGACGGAAATTCTTCTCCCACATCGCAGAAAAACGAAATAGCTCTGGAAAAACTTAAAACATCAAATGAGCTACAGAACTTGGTTTACAGAACATGGAAATAAACACAAAGCTATAGTTGAAAAACTACAAGCTAAATGTTTAAGTAAAGAAGATATTGTCGATTATTTTGACTTCGATAATATGGTGAAATCTGAATCTGACTTTTGCGAACGTTACGCTGACAGGAAAAAATGCCACGATGTGGAGAATCTAAACTGTTATCTTTGTGCATGTCCATTATTTCGATTCAATTCTGATGGCATAGAGAAAATCGACGATAAAACTGTTTTCAGTTACTGTGAAGTAAACTCAAAATTTGGGCATCAGGGTGTTTTTGGAGATAAAATTCATCAAGACTGTTCACAGTGTACCGTTCCTCACAGCAAAAAATATGTTTTGAGGAATTACGACAATTGGTTTTCGGTCATGGCAAGCTGTGATGTGTCTTTATTACTAATTGACGGCTAAAGTAAATAAGTATGAATCTTCTGGAAAAGTCAGACGAGGAAATATTCAATGAGATAACCCCCATCATGGATAATATGATGGAAGGTTCCACTGAAATTAATCATGCTAAGCATACTCGTGACTTTACAGATAGGATGAAAGCCATTGTCACCCCGGAAAATCTTCAATGCATGTGCAAGGACTACCAGGCAAGGTGGGGATTATTCGGAAAACGAGAGTTTGTCGCCCTGTTTAGACGTAAGCATTCGATAGCCGTGGTCTGGAAACAATATTGCTCCAATTCGACAGATGAGCACGTTGCCGAGGCGGTGTTTGTCGAACATGATAATCGTTTGCTGATAGATCATGCTATGGTCTATTAAATTTATAACAATACGGTTCAGAGTGGCTTGTAAGGCTAATGGTCATCGCCGGAACTGAAGGGTATACCGAGAGCGCCGATTCTCTAATCGCACGGTACGAGAGCGTTTCGTTTGCCGAGAAATACGAGTCTGTCTTTCACTTGATGCCAGAAAAGACAAGCGATGTTTTAGACATCGGTGCGGGCACAGGAGCTGATGCTGCTTGGTTCGCGGCGGCGGGACATCGGGTGCTCGCCGTTGAGCCAACGGATCGCCTTCGAGATTCTGCGAAAGCGATTCACCCATCGCCGCTGATCGAGTGGGTTGCCGATAGCCTTCCCGATTTACGAAAGCTAATTTCCCTTGGACAAAGTTTCGACCTTGTACTCTTGACTGCGGTATGGATGCACCTAGCCCAGCAAGAACGTCATAAGGCAATGCCCAACGTCGCCGCATTGCTCAAGGCAGATGGTGTTCTGCTCATGTCGCTTCGGCATGGGCCTGTTCCAGAAAATCGGAGAATGTTCCAGGTATCGGTCGACGAAACAATCCTGCTTGCCGAACGGGAAGGTCTGCGCAACACTCTAAACATCGAAGTACAGTCTGCCCAGCTAATCAATCGCCAAGCCGGTGTTACGTGGTCATGGCTTGCCTTTAGCAAGAGTTACGCCTAGCCCTTCGTCAAGGTGATGGACGATCTATATAAGTGTTCTCTAATTTTTACCTTTTCGAGGGGATGGACAAAAATAGCCTACTACAGCAATGCGCTACGTCCATGGATACAGTTGCGCAATCAGCCAACTCCTTTGCTGATTCGCCGCGATCCCCGCGATTTGTCACGAATTTTCGTGCTTGATGAAGAGCATAATGTCTACCTGGAAGTACCGTATCGCATGTTGTCTCGACCGGCTATCAGCCTATGGGAGCACAAACTAGCGCGAAAACGTCTGCGTGAACAGCGACGCACTGCGGTCGACGAAGCCAGTTTGTTCGCCGCCATTGATGAAATGCGTGAGATTGAGCGTAAGGCCGAGACGCTTACGCGCACAGCCCGCCGCAACCGGACGCGCCGCCAATTGGGTTCGAAGCTAGAGAGGGAGTCATCTCAAATTGAGAATACCACGTCGACAGTTGATATTGGTCCAGTACGCCCGTTTGATGACATCGAAGCATGGTAAGCCTTAGCCATTTAGGTCCAGAAGCGCGCTCACTGGCCATGTTACCCAGTGCAGAGCGTCTAGCTCGCCTTCGAATCGAGCGATGGATCGGCTACACCTGTGCCCACCAAGCATTGTTACAACTTGAAGCGTTACTTTCCGACGAGCCTGGCAAACTGCGTCCGAAAAACATCCTTATAGTAGGCCCAAGCAACAACGGCAAAACCATGATTGCCGAAAAGTTTCATCGCGCGCATCCCCAGCGGATGTCAGAGGACGGTGAACACGAGGTCATTCCGGTCCTCATGCTACAAATGCCAGCCGAGGCAACCGCTAACCGACTACACACCGCATTGCAGGCTACACTGGGTACGCCAGTTGGCTTTTATGGTCGGCACGACGTGCGTGAGGCCTTGACATTACGACTGATGCGAACCGTCGGCGTCCGCATGCTGATAATTGACGAGGTACACAATTTACTCGGCGCAACGGCTAGGCGGCAACGCGAACTGTTGAATCTGCTCCGTTTTATTGGCAACGATCTGCGCATTCCTATCGTTTGCCTGGGTATCCGTGACGCTTATCTTGCGATTCGTAGCGACGACCAGCTTGAAAATCGGTTTCATCCTCTGTTACTACCACTCTGGGAGGCTGGCGAGGAATTAGCACGTCTGCTGGCCAGCTTCGAAACTGTTTTGCCCTTGCGTGAACCCTCACATTTAGCAACTGCACCGCTGTGCGAGCTGATTTTGCGGCGATCTGAAGGTACTATTGGTGAAATTACCGCACTCTTGAACAGTGCCACGGTAGCTGCGCTATTGCAGGGAGAAGAACGCATTAATTGCGCCGTCATTGAGCGCGCTGATTATCATCCTCCTAGCGTGCGTCGGCGCATGGTTGAGCGGGAATTGCGTTGAGTGCAAAAGCGCTGGCCGTTGCATCCGAAACCTCATGATGCCGAAACGTTAGAACACTATGTCCGCCGACTGGCTGAGTGTTACGGTGTTCGTTATGAACTCTTTTGCCTTCGCGCTCTTGGTATCCCTGTCGCCGATAGCCGAGCGAGACAATTTCAGGCTCCCACACCGGAACTACTCCAGCGACTATCCAATGGCACGGGAATTTCTGTTGAACTGCTTGAGCAGATGACTTGGCGGCGTGTTTGGGATCGACTTATGGACAAAGTGCGTCAATATGTAGAAACTGCTGAAGGCAAAGCTGCGTTAGAACTTGTCGCGAACAGGCGGTTGGTAGGAAATCCACCGCATAAATGAATAATCAGCATCATTCAACAATATCCGTGAGGCTGGCATGGCTAAAGACGTTCAAATGTCCATCAAGATGGAGCACGAATTACGCGACCGTTTCATGGTCATTGCAGCGGTTCACCGATGCCCAACCGCTCAGATCGCAGTTTCGGCCACTTGTTGACGGTCGAAGTTTTTGAAATCCCTCAATTGACTGGCTGATTATCCCGTCACTGCTGCCCGTGTTATATCGGGATAGTTAGCGACCATTTTAATTAATCCTGAACTTTAGAGAAGTGGCTATCGCTTCTCGAGATCGTGTCTATGATGATTGGGTAACTTGTGGGATTGTTGAAAGGGTAACTATTGACGATGCCAAATTGCTTTGGCAGAAAACGCCAGAAGAAAGAAAAAACGAGATTCTCTGGGAAGTGCCCGACACCCTTCGTGAACAAGTTGCAGGTATTCAGGAACCAGATTTTGCTGACTTTTTAGCAAGCCACTACCAGCATCCCAATTCGAAAAATTGTTGAAACTCGGCTGTAACTGTTTTTCAAAGTAATCCGATAGTATTTTGGGCTTTGTGTCTAAGCTCCCCCGGCTTGTTAATGAGTGACACCAGTGATTAAAACAGAGGTGGTGCCGGAGCGTGGGAACGATGATTAATCTGGGTTCGCCCGGCTAAGCGGCGGCGGTTTGGTTTGCGCGCAAATTAACACAATTGCTTAGCCAAGACGCGGATAAGCTAATCGCTCCCGTCAAAACCCAACTTTTAACTTTTCCAGCAACTGGTTTACTTCCGGATTTGTCGCCGCCGAGTCCTGGTAAACCGCAAAAATCGTGCGCCGAATTTCCGGATCGGATAAATGGGGTAAAACAAGCAGTCGTGTCACCAGCCGCCATTTCCATTACGGTAAGTCAAGCCGGGTGTTCATATCAAGGTCAAATCGCCCATAGGGGTTGATATGCTCCCAAATCAGGGGAGTTAACGCGGCGTAGTCTCGTGTTGTCATCTTGCCCTGCCAGTGTGGCTGCGCTAACACCTTTTGGATCATTAACGTGTTGATATAAACCATGCAGTTTTGAATGAGATGTAAGGCTAGCATGCTAATCTCGTGGTCTTCCCTGCGATTGCTTGACATTTCACCACGACGAGCAAAGAACACAAAATCAGTTGCACCATTCCATTGTTCAACCACATTCAGGCCTTCATGGATTTCCCGGCGTAAAGATTCGTCATGCAAGTAGCGGCAAAGAAATATAGTCTTAACCGCCTTACCAAGTTCTGCAAATGCTTTGTAAGTCGGATGCTGAACGTTCTTTCGAGTAAAACGCCTTAAGATGGCTTCGGTTTCCGCTGTACGAAGGCGTAGAGCCGTCGTGTATTTAACCATCTGATCGTATTGCTGCCGCACGCAATCCCAATCAATAGGTTTCGTTAAAATTTCTTGCAGATTAGGATAGGCATCAGTCATGCCGACATCTGGCCGACTTAGTTTTTGTGAGTGAATGGCTTTCAGTCTGGGTAATAACTGGAACCCCAATAATCGGCAGAAGGCAAACGCAACCGTGCTTTGGCCATGAGAATCGACATATTGACGGTCAACTTCCATCTCGGTGCAATGATGGATAACGCCTTCGATCATTGATGCCACTTCCGAAGAGGATGGCGATTTGAGTTGCGAATGGATGCACAGTGAATTGCGTTCGACATGCCAGTAAATCATGATGCCTCGTCCACCATAGCGAACATGCCATTGTGTAGTCAGGTTTTGATCCCATGCGCCGAAATGCTTGGAATCCGATGCACAGGCGGTGGTACCGCTACCCCATACAGCCGGATTCCGCGCATGCAACGTACCATCGGCGACAATGGCAATTGCGCGCCGCATAGCGTCAACACCAATGTAACGGCGACGTACATAAGCCAAGTCTCTTGCCGTTGTACCGGAATCGAGTCCGGCCATGCGTTGTAGACCCGCATTGGTACCAAGA
Organism: Methylomonas sp. LL1; assembly: GCF_015711015.1. Lineage (NCBI taxonomy): Bacteria > Pseudomonadati > Pseudomonadota > Gammaproteobacteria > Methylococcales > Methylococcaceae > Methylomonas > Methylomonas sp. LL1. Next base: position 70,956 of record NZ_CP064652.1, on the reverse strand, counting down.
CCGTGCAAACATAATAATAAGCGTGGTTGCAACACCAAGCGGTCCATCGTTTCATAAGAGGTTGGACTTTTCAATACATCTGTAAAACCCAGCCGCAGATCGGTTTCCTTCACCACATCAAGCAAACTTGTCATAGGCCACAAGGCGTTAAGTTCAGCTTTGAGCGTTGCCAGATTTGGCGGTTCGGGCTGTGCGTCCAGCGGGGTTAATATTATCCAGCCGTTGCTCTTGCTGCTTAATCGGACGAAGGGATTATTTTTCAGGCCAGTGTCGAAGGCGTTTAATGCTTCGCGCATTTCGGCCTGTAAGTTGGCGATGAACTGCTCCGCATCGAGCGGCAGATTTAACGCTTGATAATAGTTTTCACGGTTCGCATTGAAGTCGGTGGGTAGGTCTTCATCGGGGTTGCGGTAACGGTTCGCGCCGACTACCCAAATTTCCTTACAGCGCAGTCGTTCGCGTAACGCTTCCAGCGCCGCAATTTCATAAGTGATGCGATTAATGCGATCCCGTCCGGCTGCGTCCTTATCCATCACGGCTTCACGCCATAATCCGCGCACAACGCCATCGAGCGGCACATTTTCATCCACCGGAAAGGTATGAGCTTTGGTGTCCGCAAAACGTTTTACCAATTCAAGCGCGTCCATCACCGGACGGTGAAGGTCATTGTTACACCGAAATTCCAGCGCGGCCAGCAAAGTAGGCACCATGCGGCGATAGTGTCCCTTGTACGAATTACGGATCACGGTTCGGAGTGTGATTCGGTAAGTTGGTCCGGTTGCTTTCCACTCTTTTACCAAATCACGCAACGTCTGTTCTCCGACCACGGGAAATACTACGTCACGCACGACACCATCTGGCTGGGCCAGTGTGGCGTCAGCCAGTTCGAACAATAGGTTTTGTTTGCCGGAAACACGCTTAAGGTCCTCCAACAATTCCCGTTCGACTTTGCGCTCAGCGCGTGCGCCGATCTGGTGGATAGTTTCGATCAGCAAGTCCACAAGATCATCGGTCAAACTGCGGGCACGCAAGTAAACGAATGCGGCCAACCAAGTAATGCGTGCGGCATCGGGATGTCTACGCAGGTCGCGGGGCACTTCGACCGAAACGCGCTTGCGGCAACGCTCCAAATCAAGCGGTGAAACCTTATCAAATAAATCGGCTGGCAATCCGATTTTCCTGATGAGCGCTAATTTCGCCAGTTCATCCTGCATACTGGCAAGGCTGGGGCGGCCAGGATTGCTACGCAGCGTCAGTAAGAGGGCTGACGCGCTGCCGGTAATATCATCTTGCTCACTATTCTCGCTACCGAATTTTTCAGACCGTAACAAGGCATCCAAATTCTCGCGGTGTTCGGGCGAAAGACGTTCATAGACTGCATTGTGGAACAGGTCTTCATGCGCATGCAGCGCACTACGTGCAATACGATCCATTCGATCAGGTGTAGGCGGTTCAATCGAGAGCTCTTTGCAACGTGCTTCCAATCGTGCAACCATCGGGTCTATATCGCCGCCGACTTCACCGGCAACATGATCACGCAGCCAAGCTGTCAGCATTTCCCCATCGGCAACCGTGACTTCCCGGAAACCGAAACGGACTCGAATTTCAGCGCGTAGCCGCTCGGCAGTGCGGCCAGTAGGAATGGCTTCGCCATCTATTGGAATCGGCACTTCCAGTTGCTGACTGAGTAAGGCTACGCCTTGGGTTTCGATTTCGGATTCATCGCGCGGGAACCTGCCGCGTTCGCGGAAGAACGTTAGCAGAATTGCAAACCCTAACCGGTTTGCTAGATTCTTGGCCATGACCAGCGAGCGTTCGGCGGGTGTTAGTACCCACTGATCCTTATCGCTACTATTGTCCATCGCACCGTTATGGATTTGGATTTGAAGCAGGCCAGCCGATGCGAGCCAACGTTTCGATCAGTGTGGTTCGCTTGACACCAAAGTTACGGCAGACTGCCGATTTAGACATACCGCTATTCAATGCGGCGATAATCGCTTCTAATTTTTCACCCATAATGGCGGGTGGGCGTCCGCCAATTCGTCCGCGTTTTCTGGCAGCAGTCAGACCCGCTAAAACGCGCTCTTTGATTAAAGCCCGTTCATATTGGGCAAGAGCGCCAAAGACGTGGAACAACAGTTCGCCTGATGGCGTAGTGGTATCCATGCCCTCAGTGAGTGAACGGAATGCAACCTGTTTTTCTTTAAGCGTGTTGACAATTGAAAGCAGGTGGGACAAAGAGCGGCCCAGCCTATCCAATTTCCACACGACTAGCACATCCCCAGGACGGACGAAGTCCAATGCATTGGTCAGTCCGGAACGATCATCCTTGGCCCCTGATGCTCGATCTTCAAAAAGATGGCGAACATCGACACCGGCGGCCAGCAACGCATCACGTTGCAAATCCGTGCTTTGCCGGTCCGATTCCGATGAAACACGCATATAGCCCACTAACATAGACGGAAAACCATAAATTTGATGTTTCCGTATAATATCATTTTACGACAGTGTTTTACGTATACTTTCAAAGTTGTTAAAGCGGCATTTTGGTCATAGGTCGCATACATGTCGTAAAACAGATGTTTTACGATAGCTCAACCGCAGCTTGCTACAACCTTTGGATGTTGACCGATGTATCAACGATCACTAGATGGTCGGCCATGATCAAGTCTCAATTTTCCTGAATAGCCGCTTACAGGAATACCTGTGACCTGGCAGTTCGGTCTTTCCCTATAATATTAATCAACTGACCGCTTCGCAGTCCATTCCGACGGTCATGCCAGATAAAAAATTAATGTCCCGTTCCGCGAACCATGTCGGCCATATCCCGATTAGCCGTAATCGCTTGTTGATAAAGATCGATCACCTCTTGGCTGTGTGCTTTCAGATCGTTGGCATGTCTGCCGTACAAATAGCGTTTGGTCTCGAATTGGTTTAGGAATTTTTGATGCTCCTCAATCCTGGCCTGCAATTCGTTGGCTTCTTTTTCAAAGTGCTTAGCCAATGCCGTATGCTGTACGTCCAGATCAACATCCATGGCATGGCGGTCCATCAAGCTACAGGCCGACAATAAGCATTGAGCCAAAATCAGGGGAATCAGTGGTTTAAATGTCATGGGAATCTCCGAAATTGTTTAGTTGTATGGCTCAGATTTTTAAATCGCAGTATTTTTAGGCTGAAGCAGCCGTAAGCCATTGGCGACGACTAATAGTGACGCCCCCGTGTCGGCGGCGATGGCTTCCCACAAGGTCGCCACACCGGCAAAGGCGAGCACGGCGAAAACCGCCTTGATCGTCAGCGCAAAGGTTATATTCTGCCGAATGATCGATAATGTTCGCTTGGAATGCCTGATCAGCCAAGGCAACTTGGACAGATCATCGCCCATTAAGGCGATATCGGCTATTTCGATAGCCGCATCCGAACCTAATACTCCCATGGCAATGCCCAGATTGGCCCGCCCTAGCGCCGGTGCATCGTTGACACCATCGCCAATCATCGCCACCTGTCCGTATTGCTCGACCATTTGACCAACGATTTCCACTTTATCTGCTGGCAACAATTCGGCGTATACCTCATCGATACCGATTTGGGCAGCGATGTTATTGGCGGTTACCTGATTGTCACCGGTCAACATGGCCAGGTGTTTAACACCCGTCCGTCTCAAGGCCTGTAAAATCGATTTGATCTCTGCGCGGGGTTGATCGGCAACCGCAATCAAGCCGCAGATGTGTCGATCATTGCCAATCGCAATCACGGTTTGTCCGGTCTGTTCTAGGGCAATGGCTTTGTCACTGATTTTGGGGATTTCCTGACTTCGTTCCAATAGATAACGACGCGATCCCAGCCAGTAATCCGTGCCATTGAATAGCCCGGTAACACCTTTACCGGGCAACACCGACACATTGTCGGCACTGGCTACACGGATACCGAGTTTTTCTGTGTGACGTAATATGGCTTTTGCCAGCGGATGATTGCTACGCGCCTCAAGGGCAGCAGCACGGGACATTAGCTCTTCTTCACTATGACTATTGAACGGGTAGACACCGGTAACAATGGGTTCACCGCAGGTCAATGTGCCGGTCTTGTCAAAAGCAAAAGCCTGAATGGATGCGGGTGCTTCAATATAAGTACCGCCTTTGATCAGAATGCCTTGCCTGGCAGCACAGGCCAACGCAGCGACAATGCTCACCGGCGTCGAAATCACTAACGCGCATGGGCAGGCTATGACCAACAAAACTAATGCGTGGTAAAACCATTCATCCCAGACGCCTTCGAAAAATAAGGGCGGAATGACGCACATCGCTAACGCTACCAGCATCACGACCGGGGTATAAATACGCGCAAATTTCTCGACCCATTGCTCGACCTCGGCTCGCTTACCATGGGCTTCGCCCACCATACGGGTAATCTGCGCCAGGGTGGTATCCGAAACCAGCTTGGTGGATCGGATTTCCAATGTGCCTTCAACATTAATGCTTCCTGCAAATACCTCGTCACCCACTTGCTTGGCAACCGGCATGCTTTCACCGGTAATCGGCGCCTGATTGACCGAGCTGGAACCTCGGAACACTTCGCCATCGAGCGGGATTTTATCGCCTGGTGCGAGAATGAAGCGGCTGCCTATACTGACTTCTGCGGCAGATATTATGCATTCCTGTCCGCTTTCATCCTTGACCCTAACCGTCGATGGCGCTAAATCCAGCAAGGCTTCGACGGCATGCCGGGCGCGGCCAATACTCCAGCTTTCAATCGCCAGAGACAGTGAAAACAGGAAGCTGACGGTGGCCGCTTCGAACCACTCATCGATGAATAAGGCACCAATCACGGCAATCGTCATTAGCAAATTCATATCCGCCCGTAAGCGTTTCAAGGCATAAAACGCCTTTACAATCACATGCCGAGCACCGCAAGCCACGGCTAGGCCAAAGGCTATTTTTTCAGGCAGCGGCATTGCCAACTGAGCGTGAGCATTCAATAAGCTGTGCAGATAGCGAGTCACCACGTTCCATTGCAGTTCAACATTGCCTTGCAGGCCGAAAACGGTTTGCAGATTCGCTAAACCTTCGGCCATGGCGATATGAATGATCATGCCTGCTACGATAAACAAACCGCTGAGTACGGTATAAACGGTCTTCGAACGATGCAGTTGCTGGGCATCGGCCTCTGTCTGACCGGGTTGCCAAGGAACTGCTTTCATCCCAGTTGCGGCAACCGCCTTTATGATAGCTTTTTCCGTCACAGGCTCCGCATCAGATAACAGCGTCATGCGCCCGTTTAATACATCGAAGGCCAGCTTGTCACTACCGCCCACTAATGGCCCTATCGCACTTTTCAAGGTGGCGACTTCTTCGGCGCAATCCAGACCTTCGACCTTGAAGGTCATGCCACACGGCGAGTTTGATGGCTTCGGTTGGGTGGTATCTTGCTTCTCGCTAGAACAACAGCAGGTTTTTTCTGTTTGCTTGCAGTTACTCATGATTCAATTCCTCATTAAAAGCCATAGCCACACCGTCAGGCGTCTCGACTGTAATGTGCTCGTCCTGACGATGGGCGAACCAATACAGAATCGGCAATACCAATAAAGTTAACGCCGTCGACGACAGAATGCCGCCGATCACCACCGTGGCCAGGGGACGCTGGACTTCAGCGCCGGTACCGGTGGCAAGTGCCATCGGCACAAAACCGAATGACGCCACCAAAGCCGTCATCAGTACCGGTCTAAGCCGGGTCAGCGCGCCCTCGAAAATCGCTTTATCCAGCGGCATGCCTTCTTCACGCAGGCTGCGGATAAAGGCGATCATCACCAGGCCATTGAGTACCGCCACGCCCGACAAGGCAATGAAACCCACTGCTGCCGAAATCGACATCGGAATATCGCGCAGCCACAGCGCAGCCAAGCCGCCAGTCAGTGCGAATGGGATGCCGCTAAACACCAGCAAACCGTCCTTGGCGTTGCCGAACATCATGAACAGCAGGGTGAACACTAAAATCAGCGCCAACGGCACCACGATCTGTAATCGATGCGTGGCGGATTGCAATTGCTCGAACTGCCCGCCCCATGTAGTCCAGTAACCGGATGGGATTTTGACTTTCTGTTGCAGCTTTTGTTCGGCCTCGGCGACAAAGGAACCGATGTCGCGACCGCGCACGTTGGCGCTAATGACGATGCGCCGCTTGCCGTTTTCGCGGCTGATTTGGTTCGGGCCGGGGGCCATTTCCAGGTGGGCCACTTCGGCGAGTGGGATATAGCTGGTTCGTCCGTCTCGGTTTTGCCCGCGCGGCAGTGAGATCGGCAAGCGGTTGATGGCATCCAGATTGCTGCGCAGGCTCTCCGGCAGACGCACGATAATATCGAAACGCCGGTCGCCCTCAAACAAGGTGCCGGCCTCGGTACCGCCGATAGCGGTCGCCACCGCATCTTGTACGTCGCCCACATTCAGGCCATAGCGCGAGGTTTTGTCCCGGTCGATATTGACGGTCAACATCGGCAAGCCTGTGGTTTGTTCGACCTTGACTTCGGATGCGCCGGGAATCGCTTCCATGACCGCCGAGATTTCGGTCGCGGTGTCGTTCAAGACATCCATATCATCGCCGAACACTTTAACGGCCACATCGCTACGCACCCCGGAAATCAGTTCGTTGAAACGTAACTGGATGGGTTGTGAAAACTCGTAGAGATTGCCCGGCAGTTTGTTGGCCGCCGTTTGGATTGCGGCCAGCAGGCCGTCGCGCGACTTATCCGGTTCCGGCCATTGCTCGCGCGGCTTGAGCATGATGTAACCGTCCGAGATATTGGGCGGCATCGGGTCGGATGCGATCTCGGCGGTGCCGGTCCGCGCGAATATCCGCTCGATTTCCGGGAACTGCTGTTTCAGCGTCGCTTCTATTTGCTGTTGCATGGCGACCGACTGCGACAAACTGGTACCGGGAATACGCATCGCCTGAATGGCGAAGTCGCCTTCATTCAGGCTGGGCACAAACTCGCTGCCCATCCGCGTTGCCAGCAGTCCCGATAAAATCACGGCGACCAGGGCAAAAGTGAGTACCACCGGCTTGTTGTGCATCACGCCGTTTAAAATAGCCGCATACACGCGCTTGGCGGTCTGCATCAGCATATTTTCCGTTTCGGCCACTTTATCGCCGATAAACAGCGCCACGGCTGCCGGTATAAAGGTCACCGACAGTATCATGGCGCCCACCAAGGCAATCACCACCGTAAACGCCATCGGATGAAACATTTTGCCTTCCACCCCGGTCAACGCGAAGATCGGCAAATACACCACCATGATGATCAACTGGCCGAATATCAGCGCCCGACGGGCTTCTTTGGAGGCGGTAAACACCTCATCAAAACGCTCGGTGCGGGTCAGCGCACGCCCCCGGTGTTCCTGGGCATGGGCCAATCGCCGCACACAGTTTTCGACGATCACCACCGCACCGTCAATGATCACCCCAAAGTCCAGGGCTCCCAAGCTCATCAAGTTGGCGCTGACTTGATAGGTCACCATGCCGGTAAAGGTGAACAGCATCGCCAGCGGTATCACCATCGCGGTAATGACAGCCGCGCGGATGTTGCCAAGAAACAGGAACAGAATCGCGATCACCAGGACAGCGCCTTCCATTAAGTTGTTCTTGACGGTATTGATGGCTTTGTCGACCAGCACGGTCCGGTCGTAAACGGTAACCGCCTGCACGCCTTCCGGCAGCGTGCGGTTAATTTCCGCCATTTTCTTGTCGACGGCTTGCGAAACGGCGCGGCTGTTTTGGCCAATCAGCATGAACACAGTTCCCAACACAACCTCATGGCCATTTTCGGTGGCGGCGCCGGTACGCAGTTCCCGGCCAATGCCCACCTCGCCGACATCGCGGATGCGAATCGGCACGCTCTGCACATTGCCGAGAATGATGTTGCGCATATCCTCTAGCGAATGCACCTGACCGGGTGCCCGAATCAGGTATTGTTCGCCCCGTTTTTCGATATAGCCGGCCCCGACATTGTTGTTATTGCGATCCAGCGCGGTGACGATGTCCTGTAAAGTTAAACCGTAGGATGCGAGTTTTTCCGGGTTCGGCGCCACCTGATATTGTTTGGCATAGCCGCCGATGGAATTGATTTCGGTCACGCCCGGCACATTGCGCAGTTGCGGCTTGATGATCCAGTCCTGGATTTCACGCAGGTCGGTAGCGGTATAAGGCGAGCCGTCCGGCTTCTTGGCGCCTTCCTTAGCCTCGACAATCCACAGATAAATCTCGCCCAGGCCGGTGGAAATGGGCCCCATCGCTGGCGTGATACCGGCAGGCAATTTATCCTTGGCTTCCTGGATGCGTTGATTCACCAGTTGCCGGGCGAAATAGACGTCGGTGCCATCCTGGAAAATCACGGTGATTTGCGACAAACCGTAGCGGGACAGCGACCGGGTTTGCTCCAGATGAGGCAAGCCGGCCATGACGGTTTCGATGGGGTAGGTAATGCGTTGTTCGGTTTCCAACGGCGAATACCCCGGCGCCGTGGTATTGATTTGCACCTGAACATTGGTAATGTCCGGCACGGCATCAATCGGCAGAATCGAGTAATTGAAAATACCGAGGCCCGCCATGCCCAGTACAGCCAGCATCACCAGCCAGCGTTGCTCTATCGCTAAACGAATCAGTCGTTCAAACATGATGTGCGCTCCTGGGGATTAATGCGAGTGCTCGGCACTGCTTTTGCCTTGCTCGGATTTAATGACAAAGCTGCCGTTAACCGCGTATTCCGTGCCCGGCATCAGTCCGGCTGCGATTTCGGTGACTTTGCCATCGGAGAGGCCGGTCGTAACCGGTTGGGCAACAAAGCCACCCGGCACGCGAATAAAGATCGTCGCTTGATTTTTCACCATCTGAATGGCATCACTGGCGACCGCTATCGGAACGTCGCTTTCCTTGGCGGGCAGATCGACGGTGATAAACAAGCCGGGCCGCCAGGCCATCTGCGGATTATCGAGCGTGACCCGTGCCGTGGCGGTGCGGGTTTGTTCGCCCATCAATGCGCCTACGTAGGACAAGGTGCCGGATGCGGTAGAGTCGAATGCCGTGGCCTTGATGGTGACTTGCTTGCCAACCTGGACCACATTCAAATCCTTCGCCGAGACGATAATTTCCGCCCATACCGTTGATAAGTCGGAAATGGTGAAGATGCTGGCGTCTTCCTTGACCGCTTCGCCCAAAGCAATATGCTTCTCGACCACCATGCCGTCGAACGGTGCACGAATTTCATAACGGTTGAGGCTGCCGCTATTGGCCGGTACCGTGGGGCTTGCGCCGAGTGCGATCAATTTTTGCTGGGCGTTTTGAACGGCAATTTCCATTTCCCGCATCACTTGCCGGGCTTGCAAATAATCCTGCTCCGCTGAGATTTTCGCCTCCCATAAATGTTTTTCCCGCGCAAAGGTGGTGCGAGCCAGTTCCAGACGTTTTTGCGCCGACAATAACTCGCTACGCTGTTCCGATAACGCCGTACTGGCAATCACAGCAATCACTTGGCCTTTTTCCACTGCTTGACCGAGATTAGCGGAAATGCTCTCGACGACACCGGCCAGACGCGGTACCACATGCGAGGTTTTGTCTTCATTGAAGCGAATTTCACCGGGTAGCTTTACGGCGCTGACGATGTGGGCTGGGCCGGCAGTTTGCAGCGAGATACCATTTTGTGTGATTTGCTGGTCGCTCAGGGCTACTTTGCCTTCTTCCTTGCTAAAGACAAAATCAAACGTCCGGCTGCCGTGCCTGGCGGTAATATTAGCGGCAAAACTATGCGGCTCATCAATCGCCTGGATGCTTTGCCAATACGACTTTTCGGGCTCGAATTCGATCTGCTGTTGTTCACCGCTCGGGCGTGTCAACCTCATGGTGAGTTGTACAGCCGTGGGTTGCAGTGGTTTATCCTGATCAAACGCATAAATCTGGAAGCGTGGTTCACCGCCTTCTTCACTGAGCACGATTTCCAGTTTGAAGTCACCGTCACTGTAAACGGCGCCACCGTGCAGCCCTTGATCCTGTTGGGTTGCATCGGCGTGCTCATGATCCTCATCGCTGTCAGCATCATGGGGCTTTGCGGTTGCATGGCTTTCTTCGCCGTGTTCCTCTCCTTCCGGCATCGACTTGTCGATGTTCAAAATGAATAGGCTGAGCAGGAGACCGACAGCAATAATCGCGGTAATAGCGATCCATTGTTTTTTGTTAATCGTGTTCATGGTGATACCTCGGGTTGGCTGTCCGCCACTGTCTCGTTCATGCCGCTGCCAACCAGACGTTCTACGTCAACCACGGACTTGTGATAATTGGCCAAGGCCACTAAATACTGGTTTTTGGCGCTAAACAGGGTGCGCTGCGCGTCGAGCACATCCAGAAAACCGAACTTGCCCAAGCGATAACCTTCGCGGGCCGCGTCGTAGGCACTTTGCGCACCGGGCAGAATCTCTTGGCGTAAGGTCATCACTTCGGAATGGGCGGCATCCAAAGCCTGATAAGCGGTGTTCAATGCGGTGGTAATACGTACCTCGGTGTTACGCATGTCCTGTTCCGCTTTGCTCAACCGATGCTCGGCTTCCTGAATGCGGCCTTGATTGCGATCAAACACCGGCAAGGGCACCGAGAAACCCACCACTAAGGCGTAATCATTGGGCATCAGATATTTAGTGGCGCCGACGGTCGCGGTCACATCCGGGATGGCTTTGGACTTTTCCATGGAGATGAGTGCCTGACGTTGGGTAATTTCGGTGGCCCAACGGGCTAAATCGGGATTTTTGGAGAGGCGTTGCGCCAATGAATCCAGGGACGCGGGTATTTGGATGTTTTCCAAATTTCCGCTCACCGTCTCAAAACGCGGTGTAGTGCTACCCCAGCCAGCGGCTAAACGCTTGCGGGCGGCTTCCAGTTCCTTCTGGGCTCGCATCAGCTCAATTTGCACCGAAGCGCGAGCAACTTTGGCCTTGGTTTCTTCAACGGGCGATACCTTGCCTGCCTGCACTCGTGCAGTGGTTGTTAAGGTCGTCTGATTCGCCAAATTATGCGTTTGTTGGGTTAGCGCCAAGCGCTGCTGAGCCGCCAACACGTCAATAAAGGCTTGAGTCACTTGGGTAAGCACATCGGCACGTTTGGCTTCGTAATCCCAATCGGCGAGCTGCTTGGTCAGCGCGGCGGCTTCGATGCGTGCGGTACGCTTACCGCCCAACTCGATCAATTGACTGAGTTCCAAGGTAACTGAATCGCCATCGAAGCCCTGAAGAACCCGATTACCGAAGTTCGAAGCATTAGCGTTGAAGGTGGGATTAGGGAGCAATCCGGCTTGTAGGGTGGCGGCTTCCTGTGCGCGGCTCTCCCAGGAAAAGGCCGACAGTTCCGGGTTCTGGGTTAATGCTAAAGCAAGGGCTTGAGATAAAACCAAGACGCCGGTCGGTTCCTCGGCGATGGGCCGACTGGAATCACTCGGAACCTGATAGTCCGGTTGAGCCGACGACAGCGTGCCGTCAGACGAATTGGCATCTACCGGACCGGCAATGATGAAACAACACAATGCGATGCCAAATGACCGCATAGAATTCAGGAACATGGAAAACTTCTCCGTAGCATAGAGATAACGTCAGCAAAAAACACAGGCATTAAACCTGCGATTTTGGCTGGTAGGTTGCAGCTAGGAGATGGGGCTAAATCAGTAAAACGATGCTGCGCAGGGCGAGCAGCCGGGGATCGGTGAACGGTGGATCGAAAAATATCGGTTGCCGAATAAAAGATCGGCCATGAAGCGCCAAGAGCGAAAAGAGGAAAAATATCGGCAAAAGCCCGCTATCAAGCGCTATTTTTACAAAATCCGTTAATGACAATGGGATGTGATCATCGCCATCCAGAGAGATGTCGGTGCATGGGGCGTTACAAGGTGTATCGCCGCCGGTGAAATGGACACCGGCTGCATCGCTGAAATGGTCGTTTTTGTCCGGACCGATGCCATGATCATGCCCGATATGCTCCACAGCGACATGGCCATCCACCCCAAAACACAGCACAAAGGCCGACGCATCGCGATGACCTAGGCCAAAATGACCAAGGATAGCGAGGATCAGCACGATAGAGAGCCAATTTTTGGAGTGTCGTAAGGCATTCATGTCTAATAAATTTATCACACGAAAGCATTAATACCCAGTTTTTTGCCGTTGTACACACAGACGGCTGGATTTGTCAGTTATCGACTTTTGAGAGAATAGCTCATTGAGTTATACGGATTCACGCAGATGTGCAGCTGTGTCCGCTTTCTGGTTATGACTGAACCTTGAGTAATTTTTGGACTTCGAACTGGCTGCAAGGGACCGTCAGCAATGATTCGTGGTGCATGGAAAATAGCCATTCCGGACCGTCGGTGTTCAGAAGAGACCAGTTCGACAGATTAAAATGGCGGCTGGTGACACGACTGCTTGTTTTACCCCTAAATACCGGGTTTTGAGCTTATCGCCCCGCTTCGGCACACTGAATTCCGGCATCAACGCCACGCCTAACCCGGCCCGCACCATGCTCAATATCCATTCCTCGCTGTTGCTTCTATAAGCCGCATAGAGATTGATCTGCCGGCCCAGGCAAACGCCGCGCAAGGTTTCGCGTAATTCGCAGTTTAGGCGATCCAGATAAGGCTCGGATTGGATGGTCGCCAAATCGATGACCTCCAATTGATTGAAGCGATGCTTGTCGTTAAAAACCACTACATAACGCTCCTCGTACAGCTTTAAGGACTGTAAATGCGCCGGCAGCGGCGAGGTCGGCGCACTGACCATCAAATCCAGCCTTCCCTCATCCAATTGCTGCGCCAGATTACACTCGTTATCCACCACCAGTTCCAATTCCACATGCGGCCGTTCTTGCTGGAAGTCGGCAAAGAACGTGCTGAGATGTTGCGCGGCAATAGTAGCCATCACGCCTATGCGCAGCGGCACGGTGTTCAAGCGGCTGAAGCGGACAGCCTCGGCCTTGATGGTTTGCGCCTCGTGAAAAATCTGCCTCAGGGTCGGCTCCACCAAACGCCCCAGCGATGTCAAACGACAGCCGCTGCGTTCGCGGCTGAATAACTCCCCGCCCAGTTCGTCCTCCAGCTTTTTAATTGCTTGCGTCAACGACGGCTGCGCAACAAAAGCCGATTGCGCGGCCCGCGTAAACGATCCCTTATCGCATACCGCCAGAAAATAGCGTATTTGTTGCATTTCCATATCTACCCCAATTGAATAGGAAAAACCTATTGTTTCATAGAAAACCGGTATTTTACTAATTGGAAAAATAGGCGTTTCATAGCATCTACTTTTTACAAAAACATTCGAGAAACCTATGAAAGCAGCAAAATTAATTGTGATGTACCCAGTACCGACCGATCTGGAAACCTTCGAACGCCGCTATGCCGACGAACACGTGCCGATGGCCGTGGAAAAGTTGGCTGGGAAGACCCGCTTCGTCGCCTCTCTGATCAAATCCAATGCCGACCAAAGCGCCGCGCAGTTTCATCGTATCGCCGAAGTGTACTTCCCATCGATTGGCGATTTACAAGCCTGCCTAAGTTCGCCCGGCGGCCAGGAAACGGCGGCGCATGCGGTGGATATTTCCAGCGGCGGCGCGCCGACGTTTTTGATTTCCGAAGTGGAAACCTTCGATTTCTAATTGCGTTGATCAGCTTAAGTTAAATGCTTTGCTGGAGGAAACCGATGAACACCGGACATAACCGTTATAAAAGCCAGGGCGCAAAGATAGCCTTGATCTTGGCGCTAACGTGCCTACCCTTGGGCAATATCCACGCTCATCGCGGCGCGGCCGAAGTGGTCGACAACTGCAATGCGCGAGTGGGCTTTGAACGCGTGCATCTTACGGCGTATACCCCGACATTGTCCGGCAACCTGGAATACTGCAACATCATTCCAGGCGTCGGCCCCACCAAGTTAGTGTTCGATTACGAGGGCAAAAGCCTGCGCCATGTCAGCGTCGAATTCGAGATCACCAAAGAGCCGGATGGTACTCGGGTGTTTTATCGAGAACCACAAAAAGTCAAAACCGGCACGGCGAACCTCTCGGTGGACTTTAGCCGTTATGGCGCCGGCAATTACTTGGCGCATATTGCTATCGTTGATAAGGATAAGCGCCTGGATACCCATATTCCGTTCTCCGTCGGGCTGGAGTCGGTGCCGGGTAAAAACTATACGCCGCTGCTGATAACGATAGCCAGCCTGTCTTTGCTGGCTTACGGCTTGTTCCGGGCCGCGTTAAAGCATACGCCCGAGCAAAATCCGGAAGCCTAAACCCAGCGCCGAACCCATCAAGGGAGCCATCAAAATGAATATTGCACAGTTAAAGTCCTATCTTCTTGAAAGCAATCGTTGGCAAAAAGTCTTGTTCGGATTGCCGGTAATAGCGCTGGCCGGCATGCTTTGGCTGGATCATAGCGGCGTTCCGGTGGAACTAGGGCAAACCGTTTACCGACCGGATATGCCGCGCGGCACTTGCCAGCCTGACCTATTGAGTGGCGATACCGGAGAAACGTACGGAGAAGAAACCGAAAACGGCATAAATTACAACGTCCGCACCCCTAAGAATTATGATGCATCGATAGCCCATCCTTTATTACTGGTATTTTCACCGGCGGGTGCGAATCGCGCCAAAACGGAGAAGATGACAGGATTCACCTTACCCGCAACCCGCTCCGGTTTTATCGTTGCTTATGCCGATCATCCCGAGCTTTCGCCGAGCACCACCGTGGAACTGGGTACGATCCCCCATGCGATGGCTAAAAAATGGTGTATCGATGAAAAACAGGTCTATGTAACCGGTCATTCCGATGGCGGCACCTCGGCAATGGCTTTAGCTTTTATGACCGGCACCCGGCACATTCCTACAGCAATCGCCCCCAGTGCCGCCGGCGTAACCTATGAGGACTTACGCGACCGCAAATGCCCGGAACCCTTGCCGGTTATGATTATACACAGCAGCAAGGACCGGCTGTTTCCGGGTTACGGACAGCAAACAGCCGGCTGGTGGGCGGCCTGTAACAAATGCGAGCCGATTCCCGATACGATCGGCAACGGTTGCGTGGCTTATTCCGGTTGCGCCAATGGCGTAAAAACCGTGTATTGCGAAGGCGACAAACCGCATGCGCAATGGCCGGAACAGCGTAGCGATGCCATCATCGATTTTTTCTTGCATCACCATACCAATATGTAACCGGCGGCTGCGAGACAATGAACACTATCAATTCTGATGGCTTACTGTATCAAAAAATCAGCTGTTGCGGGCCAATCCCCCAGACCTCGTTGACCGGTACGATACGCATTAGCTTTTCCCTGCGCAACTGGTCCGATACATCCAATACGCCGTGAGTTTTGGGCCATTTCTTGGCGGCGAAGTTAGCCAGTTTGGCCAAGGTCTTGGTCGGCCCCATGCCGACACAGACTGGAATGCCGGTCGCGCGGAACACCGCTTGCTTGATGCGCTGTCCGTAAGCAATCGGGTCGGATTGACACGGATAGACGCCGGTCAAATCAAGAAACGCTTCGTCAATTGAATAGATTTCCATGCAGGGGGTAAAGGTCCCCAGGGTCGCCATGACCCTGGTTGACATGTCCGCATTTATGTGAAATTAAAAAGCAAGCTATTTTTGAAAACAAACAGTTATCATTTTGACGAACGTCAAAAATTGGTTAAAATTTTAATAAAACCGACTTTTCAACAGAATCGGCCATTATGCCGCCAGACGAATCAAAAGCGCCAATGGCAAATGTCCAGCCAAAAGCAGCTGTAGGGGGGTGAATTTACGAGTCGCGCCAATCGCTAAAGTGCGGTGCATGCTGTTAACCGCCTACGGGCTAGAGACATTCACAAAGGGCTACGGGCAACTATTTTGTCACCTTCAACTTTGAGAAGGAATTTTGTTGCGCCGTGTTTATCCTGTACCAACGATTCTACAGAACGGATATTCGCGTCAATTTCACTTCTAGTATATGTAATTTCTTCTATCAATTTGTCTTGCCACTTTAATAAATCCAGTTTTCGTTCATTAAGCGTTTGCGCAGTATTGGTAATTGCTGAAAGGCTGCGGATTTTTTTATCCATTTCAGCAATGGTCTGCTTCACCAATTCGCCATCAACATTTAGCACTGCAAGTGATTCATCAATATTCTGTTTACGGCTTTTTGCAATTTCTTCAGTTCTAGGAAATGCAAGCAAAAGCTGCCAACCACATGCGCGTGCTCGAATGCAAAGGAACAGTTGCTGATATAGGTTGAAAAGTTCATTCTGATGCTTCTTTATCAACGCCTTCATCCCTTCCGTACCAAATATATGACCATCTTTTAGATTTTCGATTTCATGATTTTGATTTTTAATATCCTTCAACAAATGATTTCTAATAGAAAGCAACTCACCTTCATATTTTTCAATTTGGTGTTCATAAGAATCTCTTAACTCACCAGCCAAAATTGAAGGGGCTATTTGTTTGAAATAATCGACCGCTCCTGTTATATCTGTTTCTCGTTTATCTTTCTGATGCTTATGAATATCATCAACTGTTTTTTTAATTTCAGTCAATTTTTGGCTTATATCTGCCAAATGTTTTTGAGCGACAATTACAGATGCAACCTGAAATAATGCGCCCGCATTAACAATTTTCTCGAGGTTCTCTGGAGAGAGTAGTTTCGCCTGCTCTGTAATACGACCGTTAGAACCTATAACATAGCCTCTTAATTCATCGGTGCTATTTTTTACTGGTGTCAAAGAGTCCAGCCGAATATTCACCTCTACATATTGCGTCGTAGCAATATGCATCTTGGTGACCATGCTGGGAACTGCTTGCAATAGTGGATTAAAACTGCTAATTCCTGTGCCGTCAGATTCTGAAACAGGTTGCCAATTTACGGGAGAGTGTTTTGAAATTTTAGCCAAGGCAAATGTCAGAACAGGTTTATCAGCATCTTCCCCGATAATAAGCGGTGAATCACGATTTACGACTAATTGACTATTGGTTGACGCACTGACATTAGCGATTTGTAACGTTTTCTTCCTGTGGTTTTCGATGTAGTTGAGCACTTTCCACCGAAGATATGCAATGTGTAAAACACAGGGAATAGTCACTTCAAATGCCGGGTCAGCAACACCTTTAGCAATTAAGCCTACGCCAACTGGTACAGCGATTGTTCTAATAGCAGTTGCAAAAATTGTTGCAGTTCCTACACCAGTTGTAACTATGCCGCCCGTAGTTGCGTATGTATCCCTAGCCTTCTTTACAGCGGCTTGTTGATTAACCGGACTAAGAGCTTCCCAACCATAAGGAAGGCAAATTCTTAATAAATTTGATTCATTATCAAGAATTCTTCCTTTAGTTGATGGAATGCCTATCTTCTGACAAACATCAAATAAAACCTCATCATAATCAGGCCCCACCCCTCCGCGAGCTATATTGCTTACCGAATTTCCGCCATAAAGTCGAATTTCGCTCGCGATTAATTTGGTATATTTTGTGTGATCTGGACTATGCCTTTTGTAGATATCATCAGTTACAAGATAATTCGAAAGCTTATCGGTTATATAGCTAACCAGAGGAGCCAAATCCTCGTTACTGCAACTTGCTAGTAAGCTATATAAGTCGCCTGATTTGATTTTTGAAAACACGTCATTCATTGAATTTTTCTTATCCCATTTAAACCAGAAGTCGATAGCCTGCTTTGATTAGCGATAGCGTATCCGGAGGAATTGTTGGCTTCGAAATGTGCTGTTACGCAAGCTAATCTACATTTTGAAGGGCAGCTTATTTGCCTTTTCCTGTCACCGCAAATTAAATCTTATCTGACAGCTCATAGGGGTCGATCGCGACATTTCGCCACTTTCAAAAGCTATCATTCACTACTGACGTAATCGTCTCGGAATCGGTGGCTGGATTGGGGTGGAATATGCAGGGCGCCCCAGAATTCGGAAAAAATCGTCCGCCAAGGGGATGAGGTGTCCGGTTGTGCGAATAGACGTTGAGCCGGAATCGGCAAGAAATGCACGAACCCAGCTAACTCTGACGCTATTTCTCCGTTCGTACAGACACCAAGTCGATGTGTGCTCCAATCTGACACCCTCTGATTGGCGTTAGACACAGTTCGTCGAATTTGCGCATGGTACGCTTATCCATGACGCCAGCCTCATGCAAGCCTTCGGCGGTTTCATGTACGGAGACCATCAAACGGCTACGGTATTCTTTTTTCATTGCAGATCACCTCTATCAATATCTGGTTTGTCAATGCGCAGTCCAGTGCCGCTTCGTCATACTTCTGCATTGCCAGTCGCCAATTTCCGCAAAGCAACCCTTGCCTTGCAGGGGCATGAAAGCAGACCACTTGAACAGGATTATAATTTAGTGACTGCCCTTATGCTCTGCCCATATGCGCTTGACCTGGCTTTGGCTACATCCAGCCAGCTCAGCGGTCCGTTTGATAGTATGTCCTGCTCCACGCAGCGCAACGATACGCTGATGTGTCGTGGTATCAGGGATGCGACCCGCATACTTACCGGCGATCTTGGCAAGCTGAACACCTTGGCGCTGTCGCTCTCGGCGAGTCTCATAGTCATCACGTGTCATTTGCAGGGCAAGTTTAAGTAATAATTCCTGCACCGACTCCAAAACGATCTTGGCCACACCGTCGGCCTCAGCCGCAAAATCGGATAAATCGACTAGGCCCGGCACAGCCAGTCTTGCTCCCTTGGCCCGGATTGATCCAACCAGTTGCTCGGCTTCGGCCAAGGGAAGCCGACTGATGCGGTCAATTTTCTCAGCTACGACGACTTCGCCTGATTGTAGGTCTGCAATCATTCGTAGTAGCTCGGGCCGATCAGCACGGGCACCCGAAGCCTTTTCACGGTAGATGCCGGCGATGTAATACCCTTCTGCCCGAGCACTGTGGACGATTTCGGTTTGACGGGTAAGGTCTTGTTCTTCGGTACTGACGCGAAGGTAGATACGAGCAACTTTCATGGTTGGATGGCCAAAATGGGTATACTTAATTTAGCCCAGTATAAATCATATGGCCAATAATTAGAACCGCAATGTAATTTGGCCATCACCTACTTGGCTATCTATTTTGGCTACTACCGCTGTCAGAAGACGACTGCAAGAATATCAGAAGCCAACTTCATTACTTAAGATACCTTTTAATATAGGTGGGTTGGCTAGAAATCTTTCGGGGAGAGAGTGCGAACATAGGGTTCGACCTTAAAACAAAAATAACTAAAAAATAAGCCGGCATGTCGCAACTGACAGAATTACTTATTGTTGATTAATCTGCTGACATCAACTTTGACCATCCGCTGACTGCAGCTTTGAAAAGTGACAACTTTAGTACATATTTTTTAAGCCCTGTCCGAAACCGGTCGATTTTGGACATTTATGTCAGAAGATGACTGCACTACTTTTGTTACCATTAATATATAGGGTGTCATTTTCAGAGTCCGGCTTCAAACATCAAGCCCCCCCCAGACACGACCATGCCAATCCCAGACTCATTGCCCTGACCTTCTAAGGTCCAACAATGACAGACATGCACCATGCGGCTCTTTTATGCCCAACAAATAATCACGGGCAGTATAGGTGTGCGCCCAGTAATAAGAGCGAAAGCCATACGGTTTAACAACCGAGCCTTTAAAGCCAATGAAAGTCCGACAACGATAACTGCTTATCCATCGATGCATCACTTCTTTGGCCTGTTGCAATTGATTCACGTTCATCATCACTGAGCCCTCCGTTTTTAGCCACAAAATGCCTTATACCTTTTTCGGTTTTTCGGTTTTTTCCGGTTGCTGGTTTCCAATGGCCTGCATCAACTGAGCGGCCTGGATTTTCATGGCTTCCAATTGGCCTGTTAGCTTGGCAAGCTCTTCTCGGGTTTTACCCGCCTCCCCTTTGGCGCCATCTCTTTCCGCCTCAAGCTTTATCAGCTTATCGGCGACTCGCTGTAGCTCAGTGGCAGCCCTTTTTCTCTCTTCCTTATGGGACTCTTCGGCGGCTTCCGCCTTAGCCTGTACTTTAGTCAGTTCCGTTTTCACTTTATCCCGTTCTACCGCCAATTCTTGTGCCGCCCGCTTTTGATCCGCCAATGCTTGCCGGAATTGTACTTGTTCGGCAACATGCTGCTCGCCCGCTACCTTCGCGTTTTTTTCGACCGCCTCTAGCCGTTCGCGTAAGGTAGCCAGTTCAACCGCTTTAGCTTGGTCAGCCGCTAACACCTCGGCCAGACGTTTTTCCAACTCCCCTACCCTGGACCGCTCTTCCGCCAGCATAGCCTCTAACTCATCGACAGCCTGCGAAGCGTCGGCAAGTTCGCGCTCTGCCTGGGCCTGCTGTTCGCCCGCAGCCCGCAAGACATCCGCCACACGGCGCTCTTGGGTCTTGACGGCTTTGTCATTTAACTCCACGGTCAGCGCGTTGATTTTGTCCACCAAGGCCTTGGTCATGGCCGCCAAGGTTTCAGCGACCTCTACGGGCAGCTCTGCTACCGGCTCTGCATTGGTCACCGACTGACTGACATTGTGCTTATCCCAAACTTCTTTAAGTCTTTTGGGATCGCCACCGCCGGTGATTTTGCGCAATGCAAAGCCCGTTACATTCCGATTGGCCCTCACCAATGCCTCGCCGGCTTCAATAATGCGCTCATCGGTTATATCGGCGGGACGACCCACTGCGGAATCAAGCTCTTCTTTCATGACGGCCTCCATCAATTTGACTGTGTGTATAGTCTAGCACAAATCAAGTAATTAAGAAATAAAGAAATAAAGAAATAAAGAAAGTAATAAATTAAACAAGAAACAACGAAAGAAAACAACTATAAAGAAAGTAATTGGAAAGGAAGAAAGTCGTGTCGGGTTACCGGGCTATGCTGCAAAAATTTCAATGCAATAATCCTGGGGTTGGCTTAAAGTCACCCTGACATGAAAAAACTAGGCCGAAACGATCCCTGCCCTTGTGGCAGCGGTAAAAAATATAAGCAGTGCTGCTTGAAGACAGCAGACGCCCAGATTGCGCATGATCGGGCTGAAGCCGTCCCGAAAGCCATCCAGTGGCTCTTCACGAAGTATGAGCAGCCGGCCCGTGCCGAGATTGATGAAGGATTTTTTGGGGGACTCGACGACGATGAATATGCCGGGCTTCAGGAGCTACCCGAGGACTCGTATACCGGCATTATGATCAATGCCATGGAATGGCTGCTGGCAGATGGCGTGCTGACCCTCAAAGACCAGGACTTTCGTGTTGCGGATTTGTTACTGGGAAAAGGGGGGCCGCTATTGTCTGCTGAACAGCGACAATGGCTTGAGCGTCTCACGGCCATCCCCCTCAGGCTTTATGAAATTGTGGCGATGGTGCCCGGCAAATGCCTGACATTAAAGGATGTGATGCTACCCGAACGCCCGCCCGTTCTCGTCCAGGAAAAATCGGGCTCACAACAAGCCAACCGGTACGATCTGATCGCGGCACGCATTGTGCCGTTTGACGCGCATTTTGAACTGTCCGGCGCCGTTTACTCCTTCCCCCGCCAACAAAGCTGGGATTTGTTGAAAGAACTCAAAGACGAATTAGAGGGCGTCGATCCGGATTCTGCTCTCGCCAAGGAAATCACCAGTGCCATCATTCCGTTTCACTGGCTCCAGTTATTTGTCAGGGCTTTTGAAATGCCGCCAGTGGTTGATCGTGTCACGGGTGAATCGCTGCTGTTCGTGACTGATCATTACCGGGTTCTGGACTGGGACGGATTGGACCAGGCCTTGACCAGTACAGCGGATGTCGAAGGCAATCGAGATGCGGGTTGGAGTCGTATTTTTGTAGGCGAAGATGGGCTGACACGGCGAAGTCTCAGTATTCATCCCGGCAAACGTCAGGATCGAATCAAAGTGTCCTATCATACGCAACAGTATGCGGACGAAGGCAGACCTTGGTTCGAAGCGGTTTCAGGCACCACGGTGACCTTTATCAGCCGGGAACTGGCCGCCCCCAAAGGCATGCTGGCAAATATGCCGCCTCATGACATGCCTGAAAGGTCGGAACCGATACCCCTGCCACCCGAGATCATAACCGAACTCATAGAGAAGAGAATTCGGCAGCTTTACGCTGACTGGGCTGACAAGCCAATACCGATATTGAACGATCAAACGCCGCGCGAGGCCATCAGAACCCCGGAAGGATTGGAACAAGTCAAATTCTTGCTGCACACCTACGAACATGGCGAAGCCCAACAGGCCAAAGCGCAACACCGCCCTGCGGTTTCCTATGAATTTCTTTGGCAGTCAGTAGGGATCGCGCCGTAAGTACCGGGGAGGGTTAATCTGGTCCCAGGACAGGGTTACAGGTCTTTAATGGTGGGGAACGCCAGTTTCGAAGCATTGACCCGGTTGCGCAAATCAAGGCCCGGTTTAAAGTGAACGGCATGTCGATTGGGCACACTGACAGACTCCCCCGTCTTGGGATTCCTACCGATACGGGCTTGGCGGGGAATCGTTGAAAAACCACCAAATCCACGAATTTCAATGCGTTCGCCAGTGGCGACAGCAGTAGTCAAAACCTCAATGATAGTGTTGACGGCGAGCTCTACGTCTTCTTGCAGCAGGGTTGCTTGCTTGGCGGCCAGCGCCACGATCAGTTCCGATTTTATCATCTGAAATGTCGAATATTCGACAGTGAGTTAATCGCCGAATCATAGCGCAGTTTCAAGAGGACTTCGAGCCACTCAACGCCCTGAGAATTTAACCGTTAACGGCGTCTTTTAAAGCCTTTCCGGCTTTAAAGCCAGGTAGTTTTGCCGCAGCAATGGTCAATTCAGCGCCGGTTTGCGGATTGCGGCCTTGACGCTCGGCACGTTCCTTGACTTCGAAAGTGCCAAACCCCACTAACGATACCGAATCCCCGTTTTTCAAGGTATTTTGAATGGCACTGAGGATGCCATCCAAGCCCCGCCCGGCATCGGCTTTACTGAGATTCGCATGGCTGGCAATGGCGTCAATGAGTTCGGATTTATGCATGGTTTCCTCAAAAGGTGGGATGTAAAAACTAGGCGTTGATGATCGCAGTTTCAACATGTTCCTTCAAGCAAATCAGTCTGGAAGGCGTGTAAACCGGAACCGCAAAATTTTTGTACCAGTAGCGAATGTCGGCTTATAAAATTCGCAAATTGTCGCAACCGACCCTTTCCTGCCTGTCGCGTTTCTCAAAACCGGCCAGTCGGCCAAGTCAAGAATCTGCGAACTGGAGGTCTACAAAGCAGCCATTGGCGAACTAAACCGATCGGCCATAAGAGACAATTAGAAGTTTCGCTGTAATGGCAGTTGTAGAGTTTACAACGGCCGATCAACTGCTTTGCCATACTTAATCTGGAAGGTCTTTTTATTCACCCTAGTAAATGTGAATTACCCGATTGCATTACCGGACAGAAACAAATCCGAGGGATTGAATAGCTTTAAACCAGCTACTGGCCGAGTACCAATGTATCTATAATCGGGCAATACGGTTTATTGTCTCCGCTACAGGTTTGCGCCAACCGAGCCAGAATGTCGCGCATTTCAGTCAATTCGGCAATGCGTCGGTTCAAATCGTCGACATGGGATTGGGCCAGCGCTTTGACATCAGCGCTGGCCCTCGCCGGGTCTTGCCATAGCGAAACCAGATCGCGGATTTGGTCCAGCGAAAACCCCAGACCCCGAGCTCGTTTGATCATTCGCAACACCTGCAAATCGGTGTCGTTGTAGGTCCGGTAGCCCGATACGGTGCGCACGCTTTTTCTAATCAGTCCGATACTTTCGTAGTGACGAATCATTTTGGCGGATACGCCGGTCATTTTCGAAGCTTGGCTGATATTCATCGATCACTCTCCAACATGGATGGACAGAAAGCTGCGGGCGGCAAGTTCGCCGCCCGCAAGCAGGTTTGGTTAATGCCTGACGACCTGCAAGAAGCCGGCAGGTTTCCAAGTCCTCAGCAATAAGGCGTTGCCAATCACGCTCAGCGAACTGAATGCCATCGCCGCTCCGGCCAGTTGCGGGTTGAGTAAACCCAGAGCCGCCAATGGGATGGCAGCGAGGTTGTAACTAAACGCCCAAAACAAATTTTGCTGGATTTTGCGGTAGGTTCGCTGTGCAATATCGAGCGCGGCACCTACCAGTATCGGGTCGCCGTGCATCAGCGTAATGCCGGCAGACTGCATCGCGATATCGGTGCCGGTCGCCATGGCAATGCCAACGTCGGCGACTGCCAGTGCCGGCGCATCGTTGATGCCGTCGCCAACCATTGCCACATGGTGGTTCTGCTGTTTCAACAATTCCACTTGATAGGCCTTATCCGCCGGCAATACTTCGGCAACTATGTCGCTGATGCCTAAAGCCTGGCCGACTGCGTTGACGCTGCCGCGATTATCACCGCTCAACAATACGGTTTGGATATTCAATGCCTGTAATTGTTTGATGGCAGGATATGCAGTCGTTTTGAGTCGGTCACCAAAGGCCATCATGCCTAGCAATCGTTTTTGCGGCGCATCCATCGCCAGCCAGGACACCGTATTGCCGGCAAGCTCCAAGGCCTGGGCACGTTCCGCCAGATCACCTAGATCAATGCCCAATTCAGACATCAAGCGGCTATTGCCCAAACGCAAATCTTGGTTATTCACTCGTCCGGATAGCCCTCGTCCAGGCAAAGCCGTGACGGCATCTACCGGCAAGGTTTGAATCTGTAACTCATTTGCGGCTTTGAGCACCGCCTTTGCCAAAGGATGCTCGCTACCAGTTTGCAGCGAAGCGGCCAGCCGCAACAAGTGTTCGCGGTCGATACTCAACGGTACGGCTTCGACCAAGTAAGCTTTTCCCTGCGTCAAGGTTCCGGTCTTGTCGAAAATAACGGTGGTAATACGATGGGCAATTTCCAGCACTTCAGGGTTTTTGATCAGTATTCCGTGACGGGCGGCAATGCCGGTGCCGGCCATCAGCGCAGCGGGCGTTGCCAACCCCAACGCACAGGGACAGGCAATCACCAATACCGACACGGCGTTGATAATAGCGGTTTCCATGGCGGCACCATGCAACCACCAACCCAGCCAGGTCATCACGGCAATGGCTAGTACCACCGGCACGAACCATGCGCTGACCTTATCCACCAAATGTTGAATCGGCGCCTTGGTCAATTGCGCGTTCTCGATCAAGCGAATCATTTTTGCTAATGAAGTCTCCGCGCCGACCGCATCGGTATGCACCAGCAATAAGCCTTCGCCGTTGATGGCGCCGCCGGTCACCTTATCGCCGGATTGTTTGGCGATAGGCATACTTTCGCCGGTAACCATCGATTCGTCGATATGGCTACTGCCGTCGGCGATGGTGCCGTCGACCGCGATACGCTCGCCGGGGCGGACGACGACCAAGTCGCCGACGCTGACGCTTTCAATCGCAATTTCCAACTCTCGCTTGCCGCGTTTGACACGAGCGACTTGCGGCTGTAACGCTTGTAAAGCCGTAATCGCCGAAACGGTTTGCCGTTTAGCCCACGCCTCCAGCCATTTGCCAGTCAACACCAAGCTAATCACCACCGCTGACGCCTCGAAATACAGATGTGGCGCCATACCGTCAGTCGAGCTTGTCAATTGGTAAACGCTCAAGCCATACGCCGCACTCGTACCCAGAGCCACCAGCAAATCCATATTGCCGGCACCGGCTTTCAGCGCTTTCCAGCCCGCCCGGTAAAAACGCGCCCCTAGTACGAACTGGACCGGTGTCGCCAAACCCAGTTGCAACCAGCCCGGCAGTGAAACTTGAGTACCGAAAGGCTCGAGTAGCATCGGTGCCAGTAACGGTAGCGACAATAACACCGACACCAATACGGCCAATCCATCTCGCGGCTTTGGTTTGCTTACCGGTCGCTCCGGTTTGGCCGAGGCGCGATAACCGATAGCGCTAACTGCGTTTATCAGCACGCTGGCATCGACTGCCGTATCGGTTTGGACTAAGGCGCTTTCCGTGGCTAAATTTACGCTGGCTTGCTGTACGCCGGGAATCTTATTCAGCGCCTTCTCGACACGCCCGGCGCAGGACGCGCAGGTCATCCCCTCTATCGACAAGTGAACCGAACGATCTGCCGCCTGGCTGGAGTTATGGGTTTTCATGATCAAGTCTCCTGTTGTAATTGACTGTGATCAAAGTGTTCGGCTTACCACGATGGGAAGGTCAATAGTTTTTTGCGTTTTTTAGTTACGGGCATTTATTGAAAAAAATCGATACTGGGAAAGATGCAAGGCTCTAAACGAGTGGTTTATTGACGATGGCATAAATCACATTGGCTGAAATCTCGGTAACCGATTGACTTGCCAAGTGGTGGAGATTGGCCTGTTTCACTTTCTGTAACTCTTCCCCATTCAACTGCTCCAAGGTGCCCCGATATCCGCTACCCATCGCCAATATCCACCAATCTTCAGGCTCAGACAGAGCGTGAGTCGCGTCTTCGGCAAAAATGTCCACTTCGGTTAAACCGGCCGAGGCCAGCATCTCCAACAATCCTTCCGGTGTGGAAATGCGATCCCAAGGGTTGAAGTCTTTATACAGATCAGGGCGTTGATGGCGAATGGCTTGCCAAAGCGAGGTGTTGGCTGGCTCGAATAACTCAGGCCCCCAGGTTGTAATTGCCAGGCGCCCGCCAGGCCGGACTTGGCGCCACAATTCTCTGACCGCGGTGGCCATATCAGGCATGAAAAATATCCCAAACACGCAAATGACGGCATCGAAATAACCATCGGGATAAGCTAACGCGAACATATCGCCGACCCGAAACTGTATATTCTGCAGACCTTCGGCTGAGGCTTTTTCAGCCGCCCTTGCCAATAATTTTTCTGCCAAATCGACGGCTACCACTCGGCCATCTGAGCCAACCTTACGCGCAGCCGGTAAGGCTGAAGCGCCGGTTCCGGAACAAACATCCAATACCTTGTCGCCCTTAATTAACCCTAATCGGTCAACGGTGCTGGTGCCAAAACGACTCCAAAACGTGTTGGCCGGATGATCGAATAAATCGGCAGCGGTGTTATAGGCGTGCGCGGTTTTCTTATTGACTTGTGTATGTGATTCCATTGCAACCTCCTAAAAATCATTTGAATCTTAATCATGGATAGCTACTTTGTATCAGGGGCCATCTGGATGGCATCAATCTAAAGGTTTACATAGTTGGAAGGTCAAGCAGAATTAAGGCTTAGCGATGATCGTCAGATGAACAATCAAATGCGGACAGTAAGCGGATACCGAAATGACTACTGA
The DNA here is from genome assembly GCF_015711015.1 of Methylomonas sp. LL1. NCBI lineage: Bacteria > Pseudomonadati > Pseudomonadota > Gammaproteobacteria > Methylococcales > Methylococcaceae > Methylomonas > Methylomonas sp. LL1. The sequence goes on along the minus strand of NZ_CP064652.1, from coordinate 43,659 downwards.
GGGTCGGCAGCACTCAGTGACGACTGGTGGTCTAAACACATACAAAGATTCACATATCATCATTCATAAGCTAAACTCAGTTTCATGGTGAAACAGCGCTTAACCACAATCCTCCTGGTACTGATGGCTATCATGCCTGTTGCGGTAGCGTTTGATCATTATTCCGAGTTTGCTAGTCAGTTGTCTGCTTCACAAATCATTGCCGCCGCAGAGATGAGTGACTCAAGTAATTCGATTTCACCTCATTCCGATCATTGCCAGCCTGCAAAGGCACACCTAGCCAGTTGCAGCTTTCATGTTTGCGTCGATTGCGCAATCACATCCTCCTTTGGGTTTATCCCACCGCATATCTCTAGCCACTATAGCGCTGGAGAAATACTCACATCGGTTTCGTTGCTTGTCCCCCCGGATATAAAACCGCCTATTATTACCCTCTAAGCTGTTCAACGGTGGTGTTTTGCCGTAAAAACAACCATCCCCATTAAGACGATCGACATCGGCTAAGTCAGCCTGTTGGTTGATCGTCATTGCTATAACGAGCTTATGAGGACAATCATGAGATCTGTTCATTTAAAGCGTCTGCTGATGGCGACGCTGTTTTTCGTCTGTAGCGTTGTCGACGCTGCGGAGCAACCGCTATTAACGCTTGAGGCCGCCACTCAAAAAGTCGCTCAGGATAATCCCGATCTGGCGCAAATGCTGGCTCGCGCCAAGGCGATGGCCGCGATTCCGTCGCAAGAGGGCAGCCTGCCCGATCCGCAAATCAGTTTCAATGCCATGAGCCTGCCGACCAATAGTTTCAGCACCCGGCCGGAAGACATGACGCAAATCGGCTTTGGCCTCTCCCAGGCCATTCCTTTTCCCGGCAAACTGGCGCTGCGCGAACAGGCGGCGATGTATGAAGCGGAAGCGGCAACGCTCAATGCCGATGAAGTACGGTTACGTTTGTTGAGCGACGTGAAAACCCTGTGGTGGCAGGTTTTTTATCTGGATCGAACGCTGGAGATTGTGAACAACAATCACAGCTTATTGCAGCAGTTCGTCGATATCGCCAGAAGCAAATACGAAGTCGGCGAAGGCTTGCAGCAGGATGTGTTGCTGGCTCAACTGGAGTTATCCAAATTGCTCGATCAAAAAATCAATTTGGCCGGGACGAGGCGCGGCACCGTGGCCAAGCTCAACGCCTTGCTGGATCAACCCGCCAACAACTCCGTGCAATTACCCGCCACAATTTCAATACAGCTGCCGGAAATCAGACAGGAAGACAGCCTGTATCAACAAGCGGAAAGCTCAAGGCCGCTGCTGGAAAGCGAGCGGCGTGGCATTAACGCCGCGCAATCGAAGCTGGAACTGGCTGAAAAAGACGTATTGCCCGATTTCAATGTCGAAGCGGCGTATGGCGCCCGCGATAACATGCCGGACGGAACCCGGCGTTCCGATCTGCTCAGTCTGGGCGTCAGCATGAACGTACCGATTTTTGCCGGCAGCAAGCAGAACAAGATGATAGATCAGCGCAACAGCGAGCTGATGCAACAACGCTATGCGCTGCAAGATCGATGGAACGCGGTTCGCTCTGAAATTACCCAAAGTCATAGCGATTACCAGCGGGCCAAACAGCAATTTGTGTTGTTCGATACCGGCATCATTCCGCAGGCCCGGCAAACCGTCGCCTCCATGCTGGCCGGCTATCAGGTCAACAAGGTCGATTTTCTGAATCTGGTGCGCAGCCAGATCACCTTGTTCGAATACGAAACTCAATACTGGAAAGCCTTCACAGAAGCTCAGCAAGCACTGGCGCAACTCTGCGCGAATGTGGGCGAGGACGACATTTATGAATAAGCAACTGTTATTGACCGCCACGGTGACGCTGGGGATAGGCTTGGTGGGCGGCTATTGGTTGGCGCAATCACCCAAACAGGAATCGGTTGTTCAACCGGCGGAGGACAGGAAACCTCTGTTTTATCGAAGCCCGATGAATCCCTCGGTGACGTCGCCAGTGCCGGCCAAAGACAATATGGGCATGGATTATCTGCCTGTCTTTGCGGACGAGGAGGACAAAGCCGACGATTCGGCCGGCGCCGTGAGAATCGATGCCGCCACGGTGCAAAACATCGGCGTGCGGACCGCGTTTGCCAGACAAAGCTTGCTCACTCATGTGGTACGCGCCGTCGGCCGGGTGGCTTATGACGAAGAGCATATCGTCCGGCTGCATCCCAAAACCGAAGGCTGGATCGAAACCTTGCGCGCCGATAAGACCGGGCAAAGGGTCAGGAAGAATGAGGAACTGCTGAGCATTTATTCCCCGCAACTGGTGGCCAGCCAACAGGAATATGTGCTGGCGCTGAACAATCTCAAGGTGCTGAAAAAAAGCCCGATCGAAGACATCCGCCGCGGCGCGGAAGAACTGGTCAAAAGCTCAAGAGAACGCTTGAAGCTGCTGGATGTGCCGGCCCATCAACTGCACGAATTGACGGACAGCCAATCCATTAAAAAGAGCCTGCATATTCATACCCCGGCGGACGGCATCGTCATCAACATCGGCGCACGGGAAGGCCAATACGTCACGCCGGAAACCGAGCTGTACATGATCGCCGACCTTTCCACGGTTTGGGTATACGCCGAAATTTACGAGTACGAACTGCCCTGGGTAAAAGAAGGCGACCCGGTCGAAATGCGCTTGGCCGGCGTGCCGGGCCGCACCTTCAAGGGCCGGTTGGCGTTTATCTATCCCTATGCCGAAGCCAAGACCCGGACCATTAAAGTGCGGCTGGTCTTCGACAATGCCGACTTGCTGTTGAAACCCGATATGTTCGCCGAAGTCACCATCCATGCCGGCAAGCGACTGGATGCGGTGGTTATTCCCGCCGAGGCGGTGATCCGCTCCGGCGCGCAGACTCAGGTCTTGGTGGTGCGCGCCCCCGGTAAATTCGAGCCGCGCCGGGTGACAACGGGTTTATCGTCCGATGACAACATTGCCATCATTGGCGGTTTAGCTGCCGGCGAAGAAGTCGTCACCTCGGCGCAATTCCTGATCGATTCCGAGTCCAAGCTGAACGAAGCCACCGCCAAAATGCTGGAGCCCACGGCAGCGCAGCCGCCAGCAACGCCGGGGTCGGGAGCGCATAACCATGACTGACTTCATCATCAATAGCGCACTAAAAGACCGCTTCATGGTGTTGCTGGGAGCGATTATGCTGGCCATCGGCGGGGTTTGGTCGTTCAAGAACATGCCGCTGGATGCGATACCGGATTTGTCCGACGTGCAGGTGATCATCTTCACCGACTATGCCGACCAGTCGCCGCAGGTAGTCGAAAACCAGGTGACCTATCCCTTGACCACCGCCATGCTGGCCGTGCCGCATGCCAAGGTGGTACGCGGTTATTCGTTCTTCGGTTTGTCGTTCGTTTATGTGATTTTCGAAGACGGCACCGACATCTATTGGGCGCGGTCGCGGGTGTTGGAATATCTCAACTATGTGAAAAATCGCCTGCCGCAAAACGTCACGCCGACTTTAGGGCCGGATGCCACCGGCGTCGGCTGGATCTACGAATATGCCTTGGTGGACAAGACCGGCAAGCACGATCTGGCGCAACTGCGTTCGATTCAGGACTGGTATCTGCGCTATCCCTTGCAGACCGTGCCCGGCGTTTCTGAGGTCGCTTCGGTCGGCGGTTACGTCAAGCAATATCAGGTGGAAGTCGATCCCAACGCCCTGCAAGCCTATGACATTGCCTTATCCACGGTGATGATGGCGATCAAGCGCTCCAACAACGATGTCGGCGGGCGTCTGCTGGAAGTCGGTGAAACCGAATACATGGTCAGGGGCCTGGGTTACATCAAGTCCATCGCCGATCTGAACACCATACCGGTGGGCGTCGACGCCAACGGCACGCCAATACGCTTGCAGGATGTCGCTCATGTTCAGATCGGCCCGGAACTGCGGCGCGGCGTCACCGAACTCAACGGTGAAGGCGAAGTGGCCGGCGGCGTGGTGGTGATGCGTTTCGGCGAAAATGCCTTGGCGACCATCGAGGACGTGCGGAAAAAACTGGATGAACTCAAGAAAGGCCTGCCGGAAGGCGTGGAAATCGTCCCCGTCTATGACCGAGGCAGTTTGATCGAACGGGCGGTAGACACATTAAAGGATGCGCTGACGCAGGAACTCATCATCGTCTGCGCCTTGGTGGCCTTGTTTTTGCTGCATCTGCGCTCAGCCTTGGTGATCGTGATTACCTTGCCGCTGGGCATATTGATGGCCTTCATCGTAATGAAATGGCAAGGCATGAACGCCAACATCATGTCCTTGGGCGGCATCGCGCTGGCGATAGGCGACATGGTCGATGGCGGCGTGGTAATGGTCGAAAATGCCCACAAACACCTTGCCGAAGCGGCCGAGAAGAAGCAAGCGAAACTGACCTCGAACGAACGTTGGCAGGCCATCGGCAACGCCTCCCGCGAAGTCGGCTCCGGTTTGTTTTCGTCCTTGCTGGTGATCACCGTCTCCTTCCTGCCCATCATCACCATGGAAGCGCAGGAAGGCCGCCTGTTCAGCCCACTGGCATATACCAAAACCTATGCGATGGCCGCCGCGGCGATCTTGACCATCACCTTGGTGCCGGTGTTGATGGGCTATTTTGTGCGCGGCAAGATCATCCCCGAACACAAAAATCCGATCAACCGCGTCCTGCACGCCATTCATTCGCCGGTTTTAAAAGTGGCGATGCGCTGGCGGGGTGCGACGCTAATCGTGGCACTGCTGTTGATGGCCTCTACGCTCTATCCCTTATCCAAACTGGGTAGCGAGTTCATGCCGCCGCTGGATGAAGGCGACATTTTGTATATGCCCACCACCTTTCCCGGCATCTCCATCACCAAAGCCAAGGAGGTGTTGCAACAGACCGACAAGATCATCAAGACCTTTCCCGAGGTGCATCATGTGTTCGGCAAGATCGGCCGGGCGGAAACCGCCACCGATGCCGCGCCGCTGATGATGGTGGAAACCACCATCCAGCTCAAACCGCAAGACCAATGGCCCGATCCGAACAAGACCACCCGGCAATTGATGGATGAAATGGACAAAGCCATTCATTTCCCCGGACTGGCCAACGCCTGGACCATGCCCATCAAAACCCGGATAGACATGCTGTCTACCGGCATCAAGACCCCGGTGGGTATCAAGGTGTCCGGCCCCGATCTGAACGTGCTGCAAACCCTGTCGCTGCAAATCGAGCAGGCCATGAAAACCTTGCCGGACACGCTATCGGCCTATGGCGACCGGGCCGTCGGCGGCTATTTCCTGGATTTCGACATCAACCGCGAAGCGGCGGCGCGTTACGGCCTGACCGTCGGCGACGTGCAGGATGTGATCCAAACCGCGATCGGCGGCATGAACATCACCGAGACGGTCGAAGGACTGGAGCGCTATCCGGTCAACCTGCGTTACCCGCGCGATTTGCGCGATAACCCGGAAGCCTTGCGGCGGGTGTTGATTCCCACCCCGACAGGCAGTCAGATTCCTTTGACGGCGGTGGCGGACATCAACTTCAAACGCGGCACCGATGTCATAAAAACCGAGGATGCGCGGCCCAACGCCTGGATTTATGTCGACCTAAAAACCTCGGACATCGGCGGTTATGTGGAGCAGGCAAAAAAAACCTTAGCCGAAAATGTCACACTGCCAGCCGGTTATACCGTCACCTGGTCGGGTCAATTCGAATACATGCAGCGTGCGGCGGAACGCTTGCGCATCGTGGTGCCGATCACCTTGCTGCTGATTTTCATCCTGCTGTACACCGCTTTTCGCAATATCACCGAGCCTGCGATAGTGATGTTGGCGATTCCGTTCAGTCTGATTGGCGGTATCTGGTTCGTATATTGGCTGAACTTCAACCTGTCGATTGCCGTCTACGTCGGCTTCATCGCCCTGGCCGGCACCGCGGCCGAAACCGGGGTGATGGTGCTGAGTTTTATCGACATTGAAATCGATAAACTGCGGGCGCAAAAACAGGCGCCACTGACCGGCGAGGAAATTAGGGCGGCCAGCGAAGCGGCGACGGCGCTGCGGGTGCGGCCGGTAGCGATTACTTCGCAGGCCAATATCATCGGCCTGATGCCCATCATGTGGGCGACCGGCACCGGTGCCGATGTCACTCAACGCGTCGCGGCGCCGGCCTTTGGCGGCATGTTGACGGTTTTGATACTGAGCCTTTTGGTGTTTCCGGTGATTTACAGTCTAGTGTTGCAGTTTCAGGAGAGACGCAATCCAGAAGAAGTCTAAATACTGATCTAATGACTTTATTAAAAAAGGGGGCCACGACACTGACATGAAAAAACGTTCTTTTCACCATTAATTAATCTGGAGAAAACCCATGAAAACAAAATTACTGATTAGCTTGTTGTTAGTTGCCGGCGTACTGGCAGCGTGCAGCGAGATGAACCCGCATCCGATGGATATGAACCTGGCCGTGCAAAGCGCGACAACCAAGGCCGATCATGAGGCGTTGGCAAAACATTACGAAGAGGCAGCGAAGGACCTACAGCTGAAAGTCGATGAACACAAAAAGCTACTCAGCCAATACCAGTCGAAAAGCAACATTTACGGTAAGCAGGCCGACAGCCTGATAGGCCATTGCCGAGTGCTGATCAATGCCTATGAAAAGGCCGCCGAAGCCAATTTGAGCATGGCAGCGATGCATCGTCAGATGTAAACCCTTTCGCCGAACCGCTAGGATGCGTATTGCCGAGCAGTTGGAGATGGGCCAAGGTAACAAGGCCCATCTCTCATGTATCCCGTGAAACTCTTGGTGTTTTCATGACCGTCAGGTTACTGGTTGAGTGCGAACTTTCAGAAAGTTGGATTTTCGATTTGGTGGCTGTCTCTTGTTGGCCGTGGTGACGCAGTTATTCCGTCAATTTTCTTGCCGAATACCTGACATTCGGCTGAGTCACCGGGTGCCTGAACTATTGAAATTGGATAGTTAGCCCGAAGGTCGGGTAATGGCCGTCTGCCGCCGATGGTCAGCGGCATATATTTCAGTTGCAAATAAGGAATCTGGTATTGGCCGGTTGTCCGATCAATACCAGATGCAATGTCTAGTTTAATCTTATACTGTGCCACCCTCCCTGGCTCATACGATTCTGAATTAAGTCTCTGTATTGTTCAGGATCAGGTGGGTTTTTCCGTTGGTGTCGCTTGTGATTACAATACCAGCAAGCCGCTACGATATTAGTTGGCTTGGTTGAACCACCTTCATGATGAGCTTTAAGATGCTCACCTGTGCATCTTAAGAGTTTGGCCTGATTAGGCGTTATTTTGTATTTGGCGGAAAATTCAACGATGTTCCCTGTCAACATCGGTTGGTCGCAATAGTAACAGCGACCGCGTTGACGGGAAAAAGCGATAGAGCGGGGTTTTACTAGGGATTTGCGTGATCTTGCCATGATAGCCTCAAAAAAACAAAAGTTACCCATGGCACTACTAGAGTGCACATTGGAAACCAGCTTTAATGCTCAGCTAACTGGTAAAAATACAGGCGTTCGTTTTTGAACTGCCTGGTTAAATTATATTGTTTATTCGTTGGGCAATACAACTAACTATTACATTCCCAAACTACAAAACCGTCGATAACATCCTTCGTTGATCGATGACGCTTGGCGTTGATCAGCGACATGAGCGATTCATTCAGAATTGTTAAGGCTTCCGGATCGTCAGCATTAACGTATCGGCTTGACCTGCCCTGTCCGTTCTCGCACCTCTCAGGTAGCCAACGTTGCGGGTAGGAGCTAACTCGAAAGCCATGGTTGACCAAAATCTCGGCAACAAAGGGTTCTCCGCTTTTGACAGTCCACTTAACTTTTTTTAAGGTGTGCAGCCCACCCAGAAGAACGAGTATCGGCTTATCGCTTTGGAATTTCTCTAAGCGCCTGGCCATGTGTTCGTCACGATCCTGATCGGCATCAATGGCTTCGATTTCCAAGCATGGCAATCTTGATTTAAGCTTGGCCAGATAATCGATCATTTTTCGCATACCTGCATGATCGATGGCATAAGGTATTTTGAGCTCTGATACATCGGCTTCCCCCTTCGTTACAGCATCAATTATGGATTGTTGATCGAGATTAATCTCGAGTCCGACAGTCAGGCATTGATGTCTTTCAAGCGCAGTATCAACCAGAAACGTGAACAGTTCTATTGACTCAGTATTCTGGTGGCTTTCGCCGATAATGACAATGTTACCGGGTTTGATATTTTCCTGGATGGTCGAGAATTCATACGGCCATGCAAGACCTGATAACAACACAAAATAAATACTAAAAAAGTATCTTTTCAGCACCTAAAAACTCCTAAACATTACAGGCAGTGAATCGCCCCGGTTTTCGATTGAAAGACGCTACAGTTAAGGATTACGCCCAAGCGTATTCCGGCCAGAACAGGTCGAAACGGTCTGTGCTAACAGTCCGTTTCTTCCGCTTCGTAAAGGAATTTTGGGTCCTCGGGGGATGCAATCGGGACCATCATCATGGTTTAGTCATCGGCTCATAGCCATGCGCTGGGTGCCAGCTTTATAGGGCCTCCTATTTACAGCGAACACACACTAACTCCCGCCAGTCAGTGGTATACCGTTGAGACATCCGCTCTGCTTTGGGTTTCCAGGTTTGATCGATGCGGGCCGTGGCCATGGCAATGCCTTTAGGAAATCGCTGATTGATGTGATCGACCGTTTTCATTAAGGCTCGGTTTTCCGTTGGTAAATCCGTGTCGGCAAAGTCGAACAACTGAGTTTGTCCCGGTGCGGTATCCGACTGAATCTGACTAATTTGCACCCCGCATTTGTAATACCCGTAGCCAGGCTGGTAAATGGCACTGAGCAAGCGATTCACGACCGCCAGGATCACCCGAGTATCCTGACTGGTTTGATCCAGCCTGGCACTCGCACTGCGCTGGTATTGCGGTTCGCGCTCGGCAAAGCCATTGGTCCGAATGAAAATCGTCACGCTGCCGGCTACCGACTGTTGTTGCCTGAGTTTTTCGGTGGCCCGACTGGTGAACTCGGCCAGCGCGGCGGATAACTCATGGTAGTGGGTTAAGCGGCGGCTGAAACTGCGCGAACAGACGATTTGCTGTTTATTCGGAGCCACTTCTTCCAGGTCCAAGCAGGCAATACCGTTCAATTCCATCACCGTCCGGGCCACCACCACACTGAATTGCTGCTGGATTTTCGCCGGCGGTTGGCAGGCCAACGCCCAGACAGTCTTGATTCCGAGTTGATCCAGTTTGCGCGAGAGTTGCGGGCCAATCCCCCAGACCTCGTTGACCGGTACGATACGCATTAGCTTTTCCCTGCGCAACGGGTCCGATACATCCAATACGCCGTGAGTTTTTGGCCATTTCTTGGCGGCGAAGTTGGCCAGTTTGGCCAAGGTCTTAGTCGGCCCCATGCCGACACAGACTGGAATGCCGGTCGCGCGGAACACCGCTTGCTTGATGCGCTGTCCGTAAGCAATCGGGTCGGATTGACACGGATAGACGCCTGTCAAATCAAGAAACGCTTCGTCAATTGAATAGATTTCCATGCAGGGGGTAAAGGCCTCCAGGGTCGCCATGACCCTGGCTGACATGTCCGCGTAGTACGAATAATTGGATGAGAAAATTTGGATGTTGTGCTGCTCAACCAGATGGCGGATCTGAAACAGTGGCACGCCCATTTTAATGCTCCCCAACGCTTTCACTTCGGCACTTCTGGCCACCACACAGCCATCGTTGTTACTCAAGACGATCACTGGCTTGTCGTTCAGATCAGGTCGGAATACCCTTTCACATGAAACGTAAAAATTGTTGGCATCAACCAAGGCTATGCGCTTTTCCATAGGCGACATGCTGGCTATACGGGATGGATGACATTGGTGACCACACCCCAGACCACCAGCTCTAAATCGTCGCTGAGAAGGATGTCCGGATAATCCGGATTTTCTGCTTTTAGTGTCCATTGTTCGTTTTCAAACGTCAGACGCTTAACCGTCATCTCGCCGTTGAGTGCGCAAATCACGATTTTACCCGCGACCGGCTCCAGGGAGCGGTCGACGATCAAGATGTCATTGGAGTGAATGCCGGCTTTGAGCATCGATTCGCCTTGTGCGCGAACAAAGTAGGTCGCTGCCGGTTTTTGAATCAGTAATTCGTTCAAGTCCAGGTTTTTTTCGATGTGGTCGGCCGCAGGCGAGGGGAAACCCGCAGACACTTTGCCGGCAAACAACGGTAGGCGAAGTCGTTGTAGCAATCGAGTCGGCTTGGACACAGTTAGTCGATCTGCCAAAATCATCACATCGTCAACGACATTACGTTTGAAAGGCAATACAGACATGGTACGACAATTGGTTAATGAACGGGTGGCATAGCCTACCATCGAAAAGGCCATTGTTCTATATTTGTTCTTTGTGTCGGTCTTGCGCTACGCCCGACTATTCGGGTTTAATGCGCTCAAGCAATTAGCGCGAGGCAGGGCTATGTGTGGCCGCTACAGTTTGACGACAACGCCGGACCTCATCATTGAGCATTTTCAGTTGCTGCGCCAGGTGAAGTTTCAGGCTAGTTACAACATTCCGCCTGGGCAAAAGATTCTTTGCATCGTTGAATTGGAAGACCAGTCGCGTAAGGCGGTCAATCTACACTGGGGATTGGTGCCGTCTTGGTCTAAAGATGCCAAGAACAGCGCCCATCTAATCAATGCCCGCGCGGAAACCGTGCGTGAGAAACCTTCGTTTCGATCTGCTTTTAAACAGCGCCACTGCCTGATACCCGCCGACGGATTTTTTGAGTGGCAAAAACAGGAAACCGGTAAACAGGCTTTCCACATTCATCGAGAGGATGGTCAGTTATTCGCCTTCGCGGGATTGTGGGAGCAATGGCAGCACGAGGCCGAAACGCTGTACTCCTGTACGATCATCACGACCGCCTCCACCGACCTGATGCAACCGATACACGCGCGGATGCCGGTGATTATTCCACCAGAGCATTATCACCATTGGCTCGACAAAGCCACCGGCGAAGACGACGCATGGGCGCTGCTGGAAAATCAGGCCTATTCGCAGATGACCTCTACACCCGTCAGTGACTGGGTGAATAGTCCTTTGCACAATGATGCGCGCTGCGTTGAAGCCATGCCGATTCGGCATTAACCAGACCAAGGACGCTATTCGCCGAGCAAGCCATTTAGGTTCCTGGCCAATACTATCGGGCATAGCCATAATAAAAAACTCAGAAAAACGATTGAAAATTTTAGCGGCTAAAATACAACATCCATCATCTGATTGTATTTCTTCTCGCCAGCAGTTTTCACCGACTGATGGCTCAAAGCTATAACCTAAATAATTGCAACCGCGTTGCGCGACGCTAGTTTCTGACGCTGTTGCAGCTCTAGGCGCTGAACATTATCTTGATGCTGTCTCGTTTCAATTCGTTCACGCTGATCGGACACAATTTTATTCACGACATTTGTTATCTGGCGTTCAACACCTTCCCAACCCAATACGCTTTTCGTCGCAAGATCGTTGAAATCTGTAAAGGACTTCATTTTCGAGATTGCTTCTTTTTGCGCATCGGATAAGCCATCTCCCTTTGCCAATGCCGGCGTAACAGGATCAAGATCTATGGGGTACGCTTGTTCGCCAGGAGCGAAAATCGGAAACAGCGCGACACCACCTACTGCTGTGGCCGCCGCCTCAGCTTTTTCCTTACCCGGATTGCGGCCCTCGGTCAGTTCTTGATGCAAATCATTGTCCCCGGCAATGATGATTGGCTTATCAGGAAACTGGCCGCGCAATAGCTTTGCAACGTGCGGCAAATTGCCAGAATCGAACGCCGCAACCGTTGGATACCCGAGAGATTGGGATAACGTATCAGCCGTAGCATACCCCTCGCCTATCACTATGGCCGGCGCTCTCGCTAACGCTTCCACGCCATTATTGCCACCGACAACATGAAACATGTCTTGCTTAGCACCGCCAGCAGCAAAGCGCTTCATGCCGTTTTCCTGGATAGATTGCACTGATCGAATTACGCCGCTTACATCTTGCGCCGACAAGAGTAAATCACCAGCGGTGAACACCAGTTTATCCGGGTGCGAGTCCCGCAACTCCTTCGACTCCTTCCATGTTTTACCAATCATTACAGCCGAATCGGGGGGCAACACTGTTGAATCGGTCGGCACCATTCGAAGATCACCTGGCCGGGCTTCTTTCGATTGCAAATATTTATGATCGGCAGATGCAGGCGGAGCGATAGCAAGTAGCTGTCTTATAGAGGCCGCTACGGCATCCTGTTTAGCTTTTAGCTCGTTTTCTCTTGCTTGCAACTTAGACGCGCTTTGAGCTTGCAATTCCGCCTTTTCTCCATCGCTAAGCGAATATCCCTTTGACTTCCATTTCTGGGCTTCGCCGGTACGATTATTCTGAGCAAAACCGGCAGGATGACCATCCATGTGAGCAACATAAAATCCTGCTTTCTCGCCAGCCTTATCACCAACCGTTTCAAGCCTATGTCGCTGTCCATCCATAACAGGATGGTTTCCAGAAAGCACAAACCCCATATCCTTAAGTAGCGATGAAAATTCTTCGCGCGGGGTCATTGCCGGTTCTTGCTGCGGTTTAGTGTTATCAGGCAACCATCGTTGCAACTTATCCATATTGGCATTTTGACCGACATACCACGATTTAGCGCCGGCATCCCACTTAGCGCCGGCTTCTTTCGCGGCTTTTCTCTCCGAATAAGGAACAGCAAGGTATAACTTATCGGAGGCGGTTGGTTTACCCATCTCCGAATTAACAACCGACGTTACTTTTACTTCTCCAGCCTCCGACGGCAACCATTTAGAAAACGCCGATTGATCAACACCAGCAGGAATGAACCAGGATGTATGTTGCCTATCCCATTTGGCACCCAATACTTTAGCTTCCTCTTTCTCGCGGAAAGGCACAGCAATAAAGGTCTTATCATTTCCTGTGTTTTGTTGGTCTGGCCGCACACTATCACCACCTTGGCCCGACAAGCTGGCGACCGATTGTTTCTGCTCAAATTCAGAAACTTTATTCTGGAAGTCTGAGCTGTTTACCGTAGCCAACAGATCGGCGGACTTCCTCTTCTCCCGAGCGGCAGCTATGTCCTCATCAGAGCTATTCGGGTCGTTTTTGACAGCTTGCTCTTCTAATCTGGCGACTTCCGCCGCCTTTTGATACTCTTCGAATGTCGCACTTGATAATTGACTTAGGTCGCGCGGCAAAGCATCAAATTCCCTTTTCATAGCCGGCGTGATAGCTGGACCAACACCATTATCGGCTTGCCATTTCCGCCAGTATTCTTCCAACACTTTTATGGCGTCACGAAACTCATCGCTATTTTCACCACCGTATCGATGTTCTAGCTCAACGTTTAACCATAGTGCATCGATCGCTTTATCGACTTGCCCACCTTGGATCAAATCAATCGCACGTCGAACATTTCCATTACCTTGCTCTTGAGCGTAGTTACCACGCCATTCAGGAATGACCTCTTGCGCGTACTCAATATTCCGCACAGATTCTTCTAAAAGACGTTCAGTTGAATTAACAACAGGTACGCGCATAACGCCTCCTTCAAATTGAGTGGTTTCCGGTTTGGCAGATTCCGATAACGCTACCGTTTTGATATACCCACGCTCGAAATAGTCAGCAATATCTTGATGTGTGACTCCGGTTTCGGACTGGGCCGATGTATCGGCTACGATTGCTTTCTTGCTGTCGCTATCGATAACAACCTTACCGTCCGCCATTAACGTAATTCTCGAAATACCAAAACCATTCGGTTTGCCATCTGGACCATTGAGCTCTGGGAACAGATCGAGCAAATTACGCCTATCCAACTCAACACCTTCTTTGGATAGGGCAATTGCCGGCGAAGAAACTTGTTGTGTTTGATTCTGGACTAGCCTATCGGCCATTGTCTGGAACGCCTGAGCCAACCCCTTGCGCTCAAAGTAAGCATTGGTCACGCTAATATCATCTGGCGCAATGCCGAAAATAGGGGAAAGAGTTTCAATAGCTGTGTCAAAAAACCGCTCAGGTATATTGCCGACCACATTCTGAATTGAATTGAGCCCTTCTTTGCGTAATGCCACATCCAGGCTCTCGCCTTCATAGTCCTGGTAATGATCGAACGTCCATTCTTCAGACCTTTGCAATACCGTCGCAATATCAACAGCCAGTGGTCCATCAAAAACTCCGACAGCTTTCGCCGTTTTTTCAACAGACGCAACCTCGTTAATATCTGCTTTTACGTTATCCTTATACCACTGCCGCAAAGGCGCAGAATTTGGTTCAGCGTCACTATGCGAGTGATCAAGCAAACGACCGGCAACCTTTGTTCGCCATGACTGATGTGCTTCCGTATCATCGAGCGGCGGAATTCCAAGACTCGCTTGAACCTGTCTAACGAAATATATTGCCGCCGTTAATGGATCGCGCTGTTCTTGAAGAGCGAGATTCGTAATGGGGTCAAGGCGGGATTCGAGGCTAGTGGAGATTTGCATGTCGGTTAGCCCGTCAAACACCATCCTCTCAATGTCAGCAGTCAATCCTAAACGGTCTGCAAGCTCGCGGGAACGGTCGATAGATTCGCCAACAGGGCCAAGAGCAGATACATCCGCTCTTGGCAACACATCGATGTTTACCGAAGGCGATGATAGCCGTGCCTCAACCGTATCCCGCCATTCAGAAAAGGCCTGTGCTACATCGAGCGGCGGAATTCCAAGACTCGCACGAACCTGCCGAACAAACGGCACTAATCCCTGGTCGGCAATAGACGTTAAACGATCCTCTAGGTCTTGAGCAATCTGACTGGCCGTTAAGCCATTGAAGGCCAATCGCTCAATATCGGCTGTAATGCCTACTTGGTCAGACAATAGCCTTGTTACCGCGATGGCTTGGCCTACCGGTCCCAACGCCGATAAATCTGCACGTGGTAATGACTGCGGTAATACCGATGCAATATCAACAGCCAGCACGGTTGATAACCCATCAAGAGCTACTTGCACATTCTCTTGCCCTTGCTCTTGAAAGTACTTTTGTTCTAAGCCCAACACAAAACCCTGAATTTTTTCCGCATCAGATGCCGCCCGGAAAATCTCCATTGGATCATCCCGCAAAGCCTTAATCCACGAGCCAACATAAGCCGCATGTTGAACAGGATCATGACCAATACCAAGCTCTTCACCCAAGATCATACTGGCAATTTCCGCCCTTAACTCCTCCTTGGCGTAAGCCTCGCTTCCGAATGGATGTGCAATGTCCCGGTTCAACCGGTCTTCGTGTCCAGTCCAGTGCCCCAACTCATGCAACGCGGTCGCATAGTAATTCTCTGCGGTTGGAAACTGGCCTTTTTCCGGCAAGTGAATGCTATCAGTAGACGGTCTATAAAACGCACGGCTACCACCGTTATGATTTATATCGGCACCTGACGCCGCTAATATATTTTCTGCGCGTTCAATGGGGTCCCAAGTTACCTCTTTCTTTTCAAGCGGCGGCAAACCATCGATCTGTTCAGCATTAAACACCGTTGCAAAGAAAACCCGTGGACGTTCCAACTTTACGACCACCTTCACCGGATTGCCTTCTTCGTCTAAAACCGGATTGCCGTTATCATCCCGCTTTGTTTGCTCATCGGTAAATTTCCAATATTGAACACCAGTCCCCTTCTCTCCTTTTCGGACTTGCCCACCAAGCTCACCAGCTTGCTTATAGGTCATCCACCGATTATCGTTCCTATCCTCCGACAATAAATGGAGAGTGTTGATACCTTTATATCGATTGCCGGTAACAGGGTTATATGGGAGAAATCCACCTGCTTCGTCCGGGTTCCACGGCCTTTGCCACGGCGCTGTACCTTGCTCAAGTTGCTCGATTAGCTTTTCTGCAACTGTTTCGTGAAATGGTTTCTTCGTTTTATCCATTGAAATAACCTCTTGGTTAGCAAGGTGATTAAAAACAGCCGGCGCCTGCGCATGTGGTTCGGTAACGCTGTTCGGTTCTGATGGAATTGGCGCAATGCCCTGATCGGTCTGATCTGGTTGTGAAGACTGTTCAGGTTGTAATAGATTAACTGCGGTTTCTAAGGCCTTAATCGCATCGCTTCGTGTCTCAAGATCGGTGATTAGAGTTAAAGCGTCATTGTTAGGAATAACAAACCACTTACCTGAAACAATCTCGCTATCAATGATCCCTCCCTTCTCAGGATCAAGACTGGCAATCAATCCACCCGGTTGTGATTCTGTCCAACCTTCAGGCAATGACTCCACTTCGATCTTATGCGTGTTTTCACTTGCGGCAACAACTGTGTCCAACTTACTCGATGTTGGATTGAATGTAGCGGACTCTTGAACGGCCTCGTTTTCCTCCTGATCGCTATCTTTATCATTTTTTCCAATTAAATCGACAACGGGCTTTGATGAAGTAATGCGCTCGAACACACCGAGGCCATTTTCACCGGTTGGTATAAACACCCGGTCGGCCCAGTTGATGCGCTCAATAAAAGCACCCTGCTCTTTCAATACCCGTTTTTCGGCATCGGTCAGATAGCCACGGCCCTTAAGCTCGATACGATCCTCATAATTGACCTTGGCAGTTGCGATTTCCCAACCGTTGGAAAGGATGGCCTTACTGCCTTTTGTGATGGCAGCAAACAAATCACTTGCCGTCATATTTGAAAGGCCAGAATCTAGCCCCAGGTTTTTGAGTGTTTGCTTGGCCGACTTAGGCCCCAACATTCGGCCAAGTAATTGTTCACCGTCGTCTGTTTGTAATCGTTGAATGGTTTCGGCACCTTCGACACGATCCCAGATTGGCAAAATCACACCGACAAGCATGCGTTCGGTTTTTGTTTCGGTTTTCGGCGCATTCGCAAGCTGCTCATTCCAAAGCCTTTCCGCTTCCTTTTCATCAATCGCCCGAGTCAAAGTAACCCGCTGATAAGAGCCATTAACTGATCGATAGTCAAACCCGCGACTGATAACGTCGGCATTGTCGATATATCGGTAATCGTGCTTCTTGATTGTATGCACGATACCGCGACGGACTGATTTACCATCGGAATCAAGCCGGTCGCCAATGTCGCCAAGATAAAACACTTCCCCTTTGTTTTTGCCGAACTCTGATACAAACCATCCACTTAGATCGCCTTCTTTTAAGTTATCCTTGCGAAACTTTTTAGTCTCTTCCCACTTGTGATAATGAACCTCGTTAGTCACGGCCAACTCGACATATCGAGTTTGAGCACCTGTTTTTTTATCTTCGTAAGCGACATCATCCCGTGTTTTCTGGATGCTTAAGGCCGTCATAGTCTGTAGGCCAACATCATACAAACCACGTTGCTTGGCATAATCCACGGCTTCCACAAGTCTCTTTTCGAACTCGCCAAAAACTTGGTTTTGCATATCGGTTTTCAGCGACAGTAGGCGATTCAAGAACTGCGGTATAGCCGGCAGATTGCTCTCATTCAATGAAGCATTTTCATCAAGCAGATTAAGCCCCATCTGCTTGGTAACGTCGTGGAACTTAAGGCTTGTGGTCCCACGATACAGATCACGAAAAAAGTTATTCAGCGCGGTCGATGCATATTGGCTTTCAAGATTGTCAGAAGCAGTAAACATACCCTGGCTAGTGGCCTCTCTCTGCCCGCGAGTAAGCGCTCCGAGTTGGTCAAGCCGACGAGCGATTGAAGATACAAATCGTTTTTGTGCCTTTAAGTTAGTGGTAGGTAATACATAATGGGGCTCTTGTGCTTGATTGGTTCGATGAGTTCGCCCAAACCCCTGAACGGCGGCATCGGCTCGCCAACCAGGTTGTAAGATGTAATGAATCCGTTTACGTTGATTCTCCGCAGTGTTGTCAGCATGAAAGCTATAACCGGTCCCACCGGCACCCGAGAATATGAGAATGTCCTTTTTGTCGGCTTGAAACGTCTCAGCGTCGGCCCGAGAAGAGTTCTTGCCGCGCTTTTCTTCGAAAACTCGTAGATTACCTTCATCATCGCGAGATTGAACAAAGCGTCGTCCACGGCCAGTAACCTCGGCAACTCTTTCTGAACCAAAGGCATTGATGATCGAATCCAATGGATTTTCAGGAACACGAATTTGATGCAATGTTTCTAATAAAGAGTCGCGTAATGCAATGGCCTCTCGGTCAAATACCTGATTCCCTTCCGAGTCACGTACTGGAACGTAGGTTATGTTGCCGTTATCGTCTTTCGTTTCCTCATAAGCAGCAACCGGGAAGCCGTTTCTGACGTAATCCATAAGCATTTGCCGAGGCGTAAAATCCAATTCTTCCAAAGGAGCATCATTGGCTGTAGCGTCGGCGATAATCCTTTCCTGTGCAGCTTCGTTTGTATTGACCAACTGAATCACAGCCGCATGTCCAGCATCTAACTGGTCGCGAATATGGTCTATCACTGCCGGCGTTTGCATCGCCGTGACAATTTGATTGAAGAATCGTTGATGTGCGCCCCAGAACTGAGACATAGCGGCGCTTTTACCCGGACCGCTCTTGCCTGCTTGAGTGAGTTCAAGAGCCTGCTCAACATTATTTAAAACGACTTGCCAAGCACCGGCCAGTTCGTTGTAAATATCTTCCTGTAAGTCAGATAGTGGATGTTCCAAGCGCTCATAAGAGACACCATCGTAGGACAACGACCGGGCCAAATACATGCCCATTGCTTTCATGTCCCGGCTGATCAATTCCATTGATGCGATTCCGCCTTTCGATACCCCATTGATAAAGGCATTGGTATCGGCAAACGGGGTTCCCTCACCCCATAAGCCAAGACGATCCGCGTAGCTAAGATTGCTTATCTCGGTAGCGCCGGTAGCTGATACATAGGTGACACGTGCATTAGGTAATTCGCGTTGCAAGTTAATGCCGGCTATCGCTTGTTGCGAAGGCTTCTTGACGCCTCGTTTTCCCTTAATCGCAATGGCATTGCCCATGCTATGGGCTTCGTCGAATGCGATAACACCATCGAAATCCTTACCTAACCAGTCTATGATTTGTTTAGCGCGAGACTTACCGCCCTTTTGTCCCAAATCATTCGCCTGCTTTTTCTCGCCACCACGTAGCGTCGAGTAAGTAGTGAATAAAATACCTTCCTCTTGCGTTATTTCGTTCCCGGCCTTGGTCTTACCTTGAAAAAATATCTTTGTCGGGTCGCCGCCAACACCCGCAAAATCCCTTTTAGCATCTTCTATCAAGCCTTCATTGAATGAAACCCAAACGGCCTTGGTGCGACCTTGCAGCATGTTATCCAAAATGATGCCGGATATTTCCCTACCCTTACCAACGCCAGTACCATCACCAATGAAAAAGCCCTTCCTCGAACCATTCGGCAAAATTTCCGAATGCGCTTGCCCTGCATAGACAACAGCCTCAATCTGAGCAATCGAAAGTAAGCCATTTTCGATGACACTCTTTGGCAATAGAGGAGCGTAAGACGGTGCAGGTGGTTGAACAGCGGACATTGCCGCTGATTGCACCAATTTGCCTGGATGTGGTTTAGAGCCCTGTACTGTAAGACGCTGTGGGGCGTAGTTCGCAAAGACAGAATCGGTAAACTCAGTAGCTAGATCATCCTTAGCTTCTACTGCAACGCTTGCGGCACTGTTGCTTGTAGTGAGGCTACTAGTTCCTCTAGTATCTCCGCCGCCGCTTCCTCCAGCGTTTCCGATAACTCTATCTCGAACTCCACTCCCGGCTCCGATTCCGTCATTAGGGACATGGCTATCTTCGGTTGAGCCGCTAACTTCGCTATCAATAAGAGCGGTTCCGGAATCGGTCCCGTTTCCAGCAGATTCCGCTCTAACGCTGTCCGCACTAATGCTAATGCCGCTAACTCCGTTTCCGGATTGAATGGTATCTGATATTGGCGGAGTATTTGGGCGGCTTGCCTGTTTATCGGGTGTTGATTGAATATGTTGACGGTCATTTCTTATACCCTCCAATAATGCTGGTAAATCGGCCACCGAATCTACTTTGCCGGTCAATATCGGCTGCGTCGTGACCCCGTTTTTGTCGATTACTAAAATTTGATTGTCGAATGTGGTTCCGTATTTAGCATATTCTCGCCCGGAAATGCCTATATTGGCCCTTACATTGTATTTGGCTTGTATATCCTTCCACCATGAAGCAAAGGCAGGCTTATCCGCGGCCATTCCGTTCCCAACAATCGCCACCAATCGCCCACCTTGCTCTAGGCGCTTTAATGCCTGTTCGAGATGTCTTGCGCCATTAGTTGTGTCCCGCTGCCCTTGTATACGACCAGCAGACGAACTAAATGGTGGATTCATTACAACCACTGTCGGCTTAAACTCGATAGGTAGAACGTTATCCAACTGCTCAGCATTCTCTTTAAATATTGTCGCCTCGGGAAACAAGGCACCCAATAGAGCTTGTCTACGAGGGGACAATTCATTCAGAATCAGTGTGGCCCCAACCATCTTCGACCATATGGCCAAGTCTCCTGTACCAGCAGACGGCTCGGCCATAACATCATCCTTTTTGACATTCGCAACCCAATTAGCGACAAAAGAGAGCGCGGGCGGTGTGCTGAACTGCTGGAATTCCTCCATTTCTTCATCACGTCGCGTCTGAGTAGGCAATCGTTGAATCCGATTTGTTAAGTCAACGACCTTTAGCTTGGCTTCGTCGGCATTCAATGCGGTCCAAGTCGCGTCTTCGGTCCCGAGCAAGTGGATGTTAAAAGCGGCCTCTAAGGCATCATAAGCATCCTTAGATAAATAATCGCCACCGGCCTGGGTTCCACCAAACGCACGATTCGCTTCCTCGGTTAATATCTTTGATGTAATACCGCCTTCTTCACTCAAGCGTTGCGCCAATCTTAATGCGAGTAAATGCCGAGCATCGTTCGGGGATGAGTCCAGGCTTTCCTTAACCGCCACCACCGGTTTGTCAACCGGCGTTGGCTCGGGAACAAGCCAATCTTCAAAAAAATTGAAAAAATCAAGTTGTCCTTGATTAGAAATAGGTTTCTTCGCCATTGGTCAGACACCTATTCATGATTTACTGAATCGATACGGCTTTCTAATGCATCAGCCTCATTTAAGGCGTCCTCATTGAATGCACCAAGCCGTTCGGCTTCGTCAGGATCGAAGTCCACGACAGAACCAGGCACCATAGCATCAAGCAGCTTCACCCCCACTACGTCGACCGCATCAACCTCTAACTCCATTTCTAATTCCGTATCGACATTCAAATCATTTACACCGTCACCGTTACTCATCACGTCCACCCTGTTTACTAATGTTAAAATCCGGTTTTCCTTTAACGTCTTGATACGTCTGCTTGCACGTTGGAAACCCACTACACCCCCACCAAAACGCTCCCTTTTTTCGCCCTGGCCGCCTCGACAAGCCCTTTCCACATGACATGCATTTATGAACATCAGACACTAGAGACGCTTGTTTGGGGACAGGCCGACCATCCTTGTCTTCAGCGGCATGCCGGCACCCATCAGAGAACCCAGTACAGCCCCAGAAAAATTCGTTTTTGTCCTTTTTCTTAATCCGGCGCAAAGGCTTTCCGCAATCCGGACAAGGATTGAAAGCAACTTTGATCCCAATGCCATTCTGCTTGACGTTAGCCACCTCTATACCGATGTACTCCATCAACTCAGTGACAAAAGTAATCGCATTGATGTCGCCGCTTTGGATAGCTCTTTGCTGTTCGTGCCATAGAGCGGTCATATCGGGATATTTAGCTTTATCGGGCAAAGTGTCGTAAAACTCTCGCCCTGTAGGAGTGCTTATAATGTTGTTACCCTTTTCCATCAGATAGCCACGATCAAACAAAGTAGCAATGATGGTGTCACGTGTCGCCGGAGTACCAATACCACCATGCTCGCCTTCCTTGCCCTTGTCCTTTTCGATAAGGAGCTTTCGTAGACGATCATCCCGAACATATTGAGCGACGCGAGTAAGGTCTGTTAACAGGGTGGCCATTGTGTACAGTGGTCGCGGCTTCGTTTCCATCTTACTTGCAACGGCTTCCGTACAATCGCCGCCCTCGCCTGCCTTTAACACGCGAAGATCCTGAGCTATGTCGTTTGCATCACCCTCCAGATCCTCATTACCTATATCGTTTCGATATAACGCCTTCCATCCCGACAAGGTAGTGACGTTCGAGCGAACAGCAAACCGATGCGTAGCGGCTTCAAGAATAATATCGGTTTGATCGTATTGATGCTTGGGCCAGAATTGCGCGATATAGGCACGGGCAATGAGCATGTATATCTTCTGCTCGCCATCAGTCAGATTAGAAAAATCGGCGGTCGCCTCAGTGGGAATGATGCCGTGGTGGGCGCTAACCTTCGACGAATTGAATGCACGGCTCTTTAGTGACGGATCGGCCCTTTGCGCGACAAGTGTTAGCGTCGGAGCCGTCTTAGCAATAGCAGCCAAAACGTTCGGAGCATCGGCATGTTGATCTTCACTGAGATATTCGCAGTCACTTCGATTGTATGTAATCAGCTTGTGTTTCTCGCGCAATGATTGGGTTATGTCCTTAACGGAATTCGGCTTCATCCCAAACTTACGCGATGCGTCTGTTTGGAGCTTCAAAAGGTTGTAAGGAAGTGGAGGGTGCTGTTCTTTCTTTTTTGTACTAGCGCTAACAAGTTTAGCCGGCGAACCTTTCGCGGCATCCGCGACACCTTGTGCATGGTCCTGATTCGATAGACGACCTTTTTCATCTACTGGATCGCCGTCAACAACTTGATAGCGTGCAGGAAATGCCAAACCACTAAAAGCAAACTGTCCAATGACATTGTAGTAATAGCTCTTGGTATGCGCCTCAAACTCTCTATCCCTTCTAACAACCAAACCAAGGATAGGAGTCTGTACTCGTCCAACACTCAACACACCTTGAAAACCAGCCTTATTCGCGGCCAGCGTATATGCACGACTCATGTTATAACCGTATAGCTGATCTCCGACGCTTCTGGCCTCCGCAGCCGCCGACAAACCGGCGAACTCCCGATTGTCCCTCATACTCGCAAGCGACCTCTTAACGACACTGATATTGTTATCATTGATGAGCAACCGTTTAACAGGCAACGAACAAGACGCATACTCCAATATTTCATCAACCAATAGCTGACCTTCCTCGTCTGGATCGCCCGCGTGTACAACGCTACTGGCTTGTTTTAATAATGTGGTGATAATCTTGAGCTGGTCTTTTTTATCGTTTGACGGTTTTTTCTGCCAAGGGATATGCGAAATAGGCAGATCATCCATATTCCACTTACTGAAACGAGGATCGTAGTCCTCTGGGTCCAACAATTGCAGCATGTGACCGTAGCACCACGTCACAAAGCTATCACCACAATCATAGAAACCGTCTTTGCGCGATCCCCCGCCCAAACCATCAACAATGGCTTTAGCCAGATCGGGCTTTTCTGCAATAAACAATTGCATGAAAACCTCCTTTTTACCAAGTGAAAACCGGGCGGATAACACCCTTGATTTGAGAGCGTTCAACTAAGCCGAAATAGCGACCATCAAATGAACCTGCGTTTATATCCGTCATAAGCAAAACCTCTGACTCAGTTAATTCTTTGGTGGTCCTAAATCTCGGCATAGGGCGTCCCGCCCCATCAAGTGCAGAAGGAGCGCTAAATGGCAATAAAACATCATTTACTCGCACACCATCGTCACCAATCGAAATGACATCCGTTTTAGCCGCTAAAATTTTCTTCATCATGAATCCATATCCACCTGGGCAGTAACCAGCACCGATATAACCCCTAGTCATGGCTAAATCGAAGACCTCTCGTTGTGGAGGACAGAACATTACATAGGCACCCTTCTCCACCGGGTCGTTGGTTTCCCAGTAAAGGCCAACTGGAATGCTACGTGTTGAATTGAATCGCGCACCAACGGCGTAGGCGATTCCGCATAATGCGAGATAGGAGATACCAAGCATGGCAATCAATGAAGTAAGCCGCATCATAACTTGATGGCCTCATCACGCCTTGCTTCATGCGTCTTAAGTAACTTATCGGAAACCTTAGGAGGCGGAATAGATGCTCTGGCCTGAAATACCGGATCCTTGAAATATAGGGGCTGGACACCGTAAATAGCAGGGTAGCCTGCGGCATAAATCACCATGTCCCCCGGTTTCTCAATCAACCCATCTGCTCCCTTAACCGGACCAGGCATGCGTAAACATTCATCCGGAGTCAACAGGGGCCGTTGTACTTCCTGAATGGTCCTAGAGACTTGCGCCAATAACGCGCTGGTTCGCCGACCGCTGGTTGTAATTTGTTCTTTTGCAACTGTGGTTTGACCCGTCAGTTTGGATAGATGATCAGCAGTCTCTACCCTGTTTGGTGGATAAGCATTCTGTACATGACAGTTAGAGGTTATCGATTCGTCAGCTCCATACCCCGTTTCACGACTTTTTAATTGATTAATATCTTGGCAAATCAGATAGCACTTAATCCCGTAACCCGCCACAAAAGCCAGAGACTCTTGCAAAATCTCCAGTCTGCCGAGACTAGGAAACTCGTCGAGCATCATTAGCATTCGATGCTTGTAATGAGCTTTAGGACGACCATTCTCGAATTCCATCTTGTCAGCCAAAAGCCTAACAATCATATTCACCATAACCCTAACTAACGGTCTTAGCCGCGCTTTATCATTAGGCTGGGTGACTATGTATAAACTGACTGGATCATCGAAGTTCATCAGATCTTTGATGCGAAACTCAGACTTACGCACATTGCGCTGAACAACTGGATCGCGATACAAAGCGAGATACGACTTGGCCGTAGAGAGAACAGAACCAGCCTCTTCTGGAGGACGATCCATCATATCCCGAGCGGCAGAGCCAACCACCGGATGGTTTTTACCAAATGCATGCCCGTAGGTTGTCATTTCCACCCAAAGCTCGGCAATGTCTCTATTAGGATCAGACATAATGGCATCCACAATAGGAAGAGATGCCTCGCCACCCTCATCCCTGGCCTTATACAGAACATGCATAATCACACCGACAAGCAAAGCCTGAGCTGTTTTCTGCCAATGCGTTTCTAAGCCCTTACCATCTGGATCAACTATCAAGGTTGCCAAATTCTGGACATCGCCGACTTCATACTCCGTACCAAGCCTAATCTCATCCAATGGGTTCCAACATACACTACCTTGCAGTGCGGCCGGCTCAAAACGCAAAACCTTATTCCTGGCATATTTTTTTCGCCAACCTGACGTTAGAGCCCATAGCTCGCCCTTTAAGTCGGTAACAACCGCGCTACGTTCCCAAGACAATAGCGTAGGAATAACTAAACCGACGCCCTTACCTGAGCGAGTCGGCGCATAACATAGTACGTGCTCTGGACCGTTATGCCGCAAGTATCGTGTAACACCTTTCTTGTCGACCCATGCACCTACATAGACCCCTGAAACCGGCTCAGGCCTTTTACCGAAGAGCCGAGTAAATAAACCGGCAGAACGAGGCAACAAGCCGGCCTCTTCAATATCCTTCTTGTTAGCCCATCGGGCGGAGCCATGCAAATACGGATTAACCTTCGATGAATTCGCAATCACCATCTTTGCAACAACCAACCCGAGTAAACCGACAGCAGTAACGGACATACCAACACTGCCCGCTTTCATGAAGCTGTCCTGATATAACCCATACCAATCACTAGACCAACGCAGTACAGCCCACGGTGCGTATATATGGTTGTAATGAGGGCCCAGCGTAGACTGGTAATTAAATTCATCGGCAAAGAACTGGGTTGCCGATTGAAGGCCAGCGACTAACGATGTAACGGCCAACGCAGGTATGACGATTCCAACACGAGGTTTACCTGCGCGGATTTGGGGGCCGACTGCATTGTTAAATTTATCTTTCATTTGATACGCCCCTTTTAGCGGCTAAAAGGCAAAAACCCTATGACTGATGTTATGGCTAACATCGCCCATAGCATTCAATGTTTTTGATAAGCTGATTATCTATGAAAAGATACTATCAACAATGACTTACAAAGGCAAATACCTTAATTTTTTTTTGATTTTAGCCCCAGAAGAAACCGAGGCGTATGCCTAACAAATAAAAGAAGCGGCTATCTACTTCGGCCTTTTGCGAGCGTTATTGAACCGGACTCACCAACAGATACAGCGTCACCTATCGATAAACGCTGTAGCCGTGCCGCCATCGGTTCATCGACTGGCAAGACACACACAACATCATCACGCTTTAGGAGCAGAAGAGCCGTGCCGTCAACGCGTCTTAAGCCAGCAAAAGATAGCGTACCAGCATCGCCTTCACTGTATCGCCTATGCATCGGCACATTGATACCCCTTAACCGCTTTTCTTCACGCTCAGCAATGTATTTATCGGCCTCAACAGATACAATCAATCCTGCCCCAGAAACTGACCGTCGCAATGCGTTATTACGCTCGGCTCCTTGCTGCTCCACACCACCAGATACATTGCCCGACAGTAGCATTTCAACTCCTGTGGCGAAGCGAACCATAGCGAGACTGGACAAGTCTCGCAAACGGTTGCGGCTTTCGGGCGGCGGTCTTCGCCCAACGCCGCTAACGTTGGGCTTATTGATGGCTCCGAAGAATCCATACCATCGCCCTGCTCCATTGGCATTATGGACTCCTGATCCAATGCCGCTAACGCCGCTTCCAATTCCTCTTCCTCGCTCAGATTGTTGTTCATTTCTGTTCACCGTAGTGTTATTCAATAAAGACCGCCTTTGCCGCTCCAGGACAGGATCGGCAAAAACCAAAGGAATGCCGGCATCAACCGCCGTTCTTACAATTCGTGCTTTGAATTCGGCACTACCCGAAACCGTGATTGTGCTCCCGTACCTTTCCATCGCCATCCGCAATGCCACCTCCAACCCATCAGCGGAAGAACCTCGGGAAACCTTAAGCTTGTCGCCATCATCACGGATCGCCGAAGAACCAGCGCGGTAAATTATGGTGCCTTTCTTTGTGACTCCATCCAGCTTAACTTTCACACCATGACGTATTCGCGCACCACCTATTCCACCGATAGTATCCCCACTCAATCCTTGCGCAGCATCCCGAGCCCGTAAAGCATTAAGAGCATCAACATCACCAGAAGACGCCTTACGTCTCAACCAATCAGCCCACTGTTGCGGCCTGTGACGTTCAAATATTGCCTGCCTTTCCGCCTGGCATTGCTGATTAGCATGTTGAATGTCGGCCAATAACGACTTGCTTGCCAATGCATACAGAATCTTCTTTTCGATGCGAGACTTCGTAGAGAGCTTTATCACAGCCCGCTTTAACTTGGCCGCTCGCTTTGCGGCATCTATCTTGCGAGCCCTCTCTTCACGCACCGACTTCCATTGTTGAGCACGCAACGCCCGTTGATTAGCCTGTTCATTTTTATACCGAGCAAATAACAGCGTTGTATCAAGCCTGGATCCAACCGGCCTCGGCTCATATACCTTCCCTCGCCCGGTAGATTGCGAAGCGACACCCGAGTCTTTAGAAAGAGACTCGAACACACCAAGACGACCCTCAAGTTTTCCCTTTGATAAATCACGTGCAACGGTACTAGCCTTAACCATCAAACCATCATGATCAGCAATGACAAAACCATTCCCTCTTTCCTGCAACGTAAGGCCGTGCTCGCGAAGCACCTTGTGAAATTCATCCCAAGAGGCTGCCGCATGGAGTTGATCTAAACATTCACGCCGAACCCAACTGAGCAAGCTTTCAACACCAGCATGACGCTCCATGTCGGCAGCTCGGTTTTCACTTGCCACTTTGTTGGATTGATGATTATCTCGCTCAAGACCATACTTTATCTCTATGGCCTCGCACAGCTTACCGAGAACCTTATGGTCGTTATATGAGTTATGAATGGTTAAACGTGTCGGATGAATTTTATTGATGGCAATATGCATGTGCAGATTATCCGTGTCGCAATGGACAGCACTAACACGCTGATGCTCACCATACCCTAACCCTTCGCAAATACTTCTTTCTATCTCCTTTAGGACTTCATTACTAGGCCGCTCGCCTTCACGAAAACTTAAAATAAGGTGATAGGTCTTGTCCGATTCAGCGCGGGTATTCATTCCTTGAACAGCGGTTACTTCGATGATTGCAGCCGTTAAATCCTCCGACTGACAGTTAGTCACAGAAGTGTATTCAACACGCTCTTTCTTATCCTGATCGTCAGATATGTAACTGACAAGAGCATCGAAGTCGCTTTTCTTGATCGACTTCATCGGAACATGTTTCGCGATCATAAGCGCGAAATTTTAGCCGCTAAAATCACAGGTCGGACCTTGGCATTATTACCGCCTTCATAACTTCAACCATTTTGTCTTGCGTAGCCTCGATACGTGCAAGTGCAGCCCTAATAGTGGACTCACCGAACTGTGCGGTGCGAGCATCATTCGTTAGCCAGAGCTTCAGCAATCCACCAAGCCGCCCCAAATCGCCATTGATCTTAGCGAGCTCCATAACGCGCTCGTTGTCGGTAATGCTTTTAGGAGCATAACCAAGACCAAGGAATCTCAAGTAGGCAGATGTGCTATGGCCGGTTTGCCGAGCATTCGCCTCAATAGCCGCCTTTTCATCTGGAGTAACCCACACATAGATCGGGGTACTTCCCTTCCTCGTCGCCTTCTTCTCTGTCATGTTCCCCTCTGATGTTCAACTATCGGCGGCAGCCGATTGACCTCGTAGAGCAGGATTCCCATTGAGTGCATAGCGCGAATAAAGGGAAGTGAAGTACATGTGTCGGCTTCGCCGGTACATGTACTTCACATATCCTGCCCCGACCATACGGTCGGTGACTCCACAACATGTTATCACCATAATGTCAAAAAACACCAAAACGGACGATCAAAACGCAAAAAAATAATAGACATATAAAAATAACTTCCTATAAACTAAAGATATTTCTATATATATAGCTTATGTTTTTACGCCATAATTGGCGAAAAATTGCCCCAAAAGTTGACTGAGCCGCACTTCCAGTGAAATGAAATGAATAAACGTTATCCAGAACAGCTAGCGGAGTGGGTGAAGAAAAAGCAATCGGTGAAAAAGCGCGACCGAAATCTCGTAATGTTCCAAGCCGTAAAAGAAGATGTTCGCGAAGCAATCGCCGCAGGCTATTCAATACGAACAATCTGGGAGCATATGCACGAAGTCCAGCGTGTCACGATTGGGTATCACCAGTTCTTGAAGTACACAAACCAAGTGATCAAGAAGCACCAAGAAATGCCAACTAAAGAACAGATAACGCAGACCGAACCCAAGAAAGGAGGGCAGCCAGCACACAAGACACCCGATAACCGAACCCCCAAAAACCCGCAAAAACCACAAAACTTCATTTTCGATCCATCACCCAATAAAGAGGACTGGCTCTAATGGCAAAAATACACATGGTATTACAAGGCAAAGGCGGCGTAGGCAAAAGCCTAATAGCCGCCTTGATCGCTCAATATAAAGTGAGCAAGGGACAAACCCCGCTTTGCGTAGACACCGACCCAGTGAATGCTACGCTCAACGGATACAAGAAACTCAATGTCACTAAACTCGACATCCTAGATGGCGATGAAATCAACTCACGCCATTTCGACAAACTAATCGAAATGATCGCCACAAGCGAAAGCGATATAGTCATCGATAATGGAGCAAGCTCATTCGTACCACTATCGAATTACCTAATGACAAATGCAGTACCCCAACTACTAAAGGAAATGGGCCATACACTTGTCATTCACACCGTTGTAACTGGCGGACAAGCATTAGTAGATACCGTGGCCGGCTTCGGACAACTGGTTCAACAATATCCAGAGGAAGCCGAATTTGTCGTGTGGTTGAATCCGTACTGGGGACCAATAGAAGACAACGGCAAGGGATTCGAGCAAATGAAAGCCTACACCGCAAATAAAACACGTGTTGCGGCTATTGTAAAAATACCGGAACTAAAGGCCGAAACGTTCGGACGCGACCTAAGCGATATGTTGCAAGACAAAATGACATTCGAGGAAGCGATAGCCGCAGAAACAAACACAATCATGATGCGACAACGCCTAAAACTTATCCAGCGTCAGCTGTTCGATCAAATGGAAACTGCGGTGATTTTATAATGAGAGACGACCAAATCGAAAGCCTGATTCGGGAAATCGCGACCAAACACGGCATCGCCGTTGGTCGCGACGACCCTATTCTGATATTACAAACAATCAACAATCGACTGCTACAGGATGGAGCCAAAGCACAGCAGGACATGCTTGATCAATTCAAAAAAGAGCTGGAAGCAATGGCAATGCGCTGGAGTGAGGACGCAAAGAATAAAGCCGAGCGCATTGTAAATGCGTCGTTGAACGCCAGTAAGGAGTCAATGGAAAATATGATGGCCCAAGGCGCAAGGGACACCATAAAAACAGTCAGGACTGAAATAGACTCATCATTAAACAGAATCAATGGGCCAATCCGGGACGCAAAAAAAATCGCCGTTCTGAACGTAATCGCGGGCAGCATGACAATAATTGCCGTGACTGCATTTCTAGTATTCACTGTTTGGCTTAAATGAGGCGGTCACTGGAAGGATTTTAGCGGCTAAAAAACTAATATACTTTCCAGCGAACTTCTAAAGCAATCCACTCGCTGGTCTGCGGGTCACGCGCTAACCTAAGCTGTGCAATCCATTTCCGTATAATCGCCCCTCGCTCGCGTCTTACACGCATTTGCAAGCGGTGGACGCCGAATACTCGTGTATTTCGGGTGACAAAATTGGCTCGAATAGCCTTTTCACAAATTATCTTGTACTGATCAAGATTCATGGCAATTAAAAAACCCAATTCCGTAAACCCACAAGACTGGTCGCGGTAAAACCTACTTGCATCACCACAAGCGCCCAAGTTCGTGTTTTTACGCCATGATACAACCAGGCAAAATTGGATCCCAAATAAGCCAAAAATCCATACCCGGAATAGGGCACATGCAAGGCCAACAACAAACTACCGATTAGCCCAAATATGGATCCAACCCAACCAACAGCAACAAGCAAGCGATTATTGTTCACTTAAGTCTCCAGACATTAGATAGCCGCGTCCGTGCGGCTGATTAAACTTACATAAGGTTATAAAAACTGTAATCGTAACTTTCGCGCTTACACCACTTAACAATGGCCTCGCGTTCGGAAAGCTTATCTTTGCCGCCTTGTAGCGAGGTCATTACATTGCAATGCTCTTCACTAAGTAAACGTAATGCGTAACTGCCGTTGTCTCTGAGTAAACGACGGGCTCTTCTATACTCGGCTTTAGTCATGGGACACCCGTTATTAGATCAATGGCAAGGCTGTACATACAGCAACATTGAGGGGTTAAAATGTAAATCACACTCAACACCACGGCCTAATAGATCGCGGATTGAGATAACACCATAAACGGCGGAATGAATATCGCCATTTGAAACGGTACAACCAAAGGCGTGATCAATACCTTTACCATTGCCACCTTTCTCGGTAATGAACCACTCCATACCAAAACCACGGTAATGCAGATAGGCAATGGAATGATCGCAATCACTCTCAAGAATTGGCATGGAAGTAATTACATCGGCTAAATCGACGGCAACTCTCCTAAATGAATCTTTATCATCGCCACGAAGCATTCCCGCAACAATCTCGGCCGCTTGCGCTCTTGATAAGAAAGGCATAATCACCGGCAAAGAATCACTAGCCTTTACAATAAGCGGCCTAGGAAAAAAAACAGTGGTTATATTAGAGTGCGGGTTAAAACGATTGTCTTTCATCGGTTTTCTCCGGTAATTGACCCTGGCAAATTGCCCGGCCTTCTCTTGATTATGCGCTGGTCGGAAATGCCTTACCGACCAGCCGGTTTCGAACAGCGACTAATATTCGTCGGCCTCTTCCCCGCAATGATCACAACCATGCTCATACGGATCGGCGCCATTGGATCCACATGTGTTGCAAATCCAAGTAGAATCTTCCACGCCTGTAGAAATGCGACTAAAACGGCCTAAACGTGAATCTTCAAGCCATACATCATCGTTAATGGTGGGATTGACACTGTGCTCTGCCATCGGAATCTCCGGCAAATGACCTTGGCGGAATGCCCGGCCTTCGATGGAAATAATAGGGCATTATGCCCTATATGTCAAGCTTTACCGTGAATAAAAAAGCGCTTCTTTTAGAGAGCAATATCTAACGCTAAACATGATCCTTTTTATCTGGCGTAAAGTGACTATTTTGAACCGTGGGAAATGTTTAACGTTAATTTTGGAGCAACACCTAAACTGTCACTTTGTTTGAATGACTTCCGAGTAACAATATTGTGTCTCCGTTGAGCCTCTAATACGCTATCGAAGTCGCTAGTCAATTCCTGTTCATTTCTTCGCAATTTCCGTTCAGCAAGCTCTTCAATTTTTGGAGAATGCAAGCCCATTCCGTCCCGAATTTCTCTAACAGCTTCGAGCCTTGCTTGCATGACCTGTAACCTTGAATGTTGTTGCGCAAGTTGATCTTGCCAAGCTCGTCGAGTACCTGGCAAAACCAAAACTCCAGGCTTTGCGGATTGAATTTGTTGGATCCTGGACTGCTGTTTTTCAATTAAGGTTTCAAGCTTATCTTCAACACGATCTACTTGTTCTTGCTTTGCTTCAACGTAATCCAATAGAGCTTCTTGATAGCTTTGCTCAACAGAGGACACTTCGAGAATAGCTTGCTGCTCTCTTTCCGCTGTTTGAGCACTATCCAGAAGTTCATCAACGTTATAAACAGTTTTCGCATTTATCCCTTGATCATCTTGCAATTGATCAGACACAGGATCAATTGCATTATCGATGTCACGCACTACATCTGGCGTTAAAACTCTTTTTTGAGGAGCATTTACAAGTACCATATCGCCTCCAATCACCATTATGTACTGCGCCGGCCAAAAGCCGGCGCTTGCCTTGTAATTTAGCCTTCTAGCACTGCCAATAGCTTAACTTCACCAAGATCAACTTCTAATTCATGACCATCATCGTCATACTTGATATGCCCGCGCCCCTCGGTGGAGGGTCTTTTGTCAAGCATGATCCTACCAGGCCGTCCGTCATGCCATATTTGCACGATAGCCTTTTTAAATTTGCTTGGATCGACCACTTTTTTCTTTTCGCTATCTTCCTGTTGCTTAAGCTCTGGATCGATAGACGTTCCGGCACTCTCCGCCGATTGCAGTTGCTCATCTCCAGTTGCGACTAATGAATGTTCGCCTACTTCGATATTTGATTCACCTTCACCCGTTAATGCAGTGTCAGAAACTTGGTCGCTATTAAGATCATCGTTACTAGTATCGGAGAGGTTATCAGTTCGTTCATTATTAGCATCTTGGATGCCACCGATATTTTCCTTCTTGTCCTTTAAATATTCCTGAAATAACTTCAATTGTCCCCTAGTAAACTCTTGACCAGGCGTATCTAACCAAGCCATGACATCATCTTGGTTCGTCTTATAAAGCTTATTGAGTTCGTAAATAATATTTACGTCGGTAACTTTCCCGGCTTTGTATGCCGCATCAAGTTCCGCTGGTAACTTGAGCAATGTAGTGTGCAAAGTCACCCATGCCGGGCTCTTACCGATTAAAGATGAAATAGTCTTCTTTCCAATACCTTCCTCTAAAGCTGTTGCGATGGTGTGCGCAATCTCTAACGGGGTATTACCTTCCTTTTGGAGATTAACAATCAGTTGTTCGATCTTTACTCGTGCCGCCGACTTATCGCCTTCGTCTTCAATGATGGCCGCAATCTTTTCAGCCCCGTTTTGCTTTGATGCCCGGTATCGCCTAGCACCATCCTTGATCATGTATCGACCCTCAATTTCTGGGTGCTTTCTGATCGTTATTGGCTGCAATAAGCCGCTATTGTCAATGGACTCCGCCAACTCCGCTATGCTTTCAGCCGAAAAGCCAGGGTTGAATTCTGTACGCGGTTGTGCAGGATCCTCGTCGATCAAATTGATGTCAATCTCTGCATAACCAGATGCTTCTTTTGGTTGTTCGGAAAGTAAGCCGGCGAGGTCGCCAATTTCATGCAAGGCCAACCCACTGCTTGCGATGGTGTGTAATTGATCTGTCATTATCCGATCTCCATTTGATTAAGAACATGGGCCGCTAATGCTCTCACTTCTTTGGCCGCCACTCGCGCTGTTGTCTTTTTGATTTTCCATACTGGCGTTCGCGATGCTAATGCATCGGCAATACTACTCCGTAGACCAATGACTATACCTTCGGGAGTCATCAATGTCGGATAAGCATGGGTGAGTTCCTGAAGGTGTCGTATGTGCCTCGGATTCCTTTTATCAACTTTGCTAGGAACCATGCCAAGAAACTTTAGATTTTTATTAGCTTTTCGGATGTTAGCTATGGTTGTAACCATTCGTTTTATACCTTGAATACTGTATGCCTCTAATTCAATGGGAGAAATAACAAAGTCCGATACAAGTAAAGCGGCTCCCATTGTTATGCCAAGTGATGGAGCGGTATCGATCAAGCAAACATCAAAGCCCACAGCAGATAATTGTTTTATGGCAGAATTAAAGTTCGTACCTGCATCTTGCAACGTCATTTTTTCCATATTCGCGAGAGCTGCATCAGACTCGATAAGAACTAGCCCAGTGGAAGGCAATGAAGAACAATCGACATTGGTATCAGATAGCAGCGTGCTAGCAGTGATTCCACACTTATACGCTCCCAATGTGTAAGATGCATTTGCTTGAGTATCAAGATCAACTACAACAACTCGTAAACCACGTTCGGCAAAGTCAAAAGCAAGATGAACTAGGGTTGCTGTTTTACCTACACCGCCTTTTTGATTTGCCGTAACTAATGTTTTCATAGCCCCTTTGCTTCCTTTGCCCACTTTCTGACTTGATATGCTTGATGCCGCGGCAAAATCACCGTCACTTTTTCGTAACCGTCTGGTACTTCCGCTAATTCCTTGTAGGCATTCCAAACTCGATTTACTGCTTGCGATACCGCGCTCTTTGTAATGTTCATTGCTCGCGCAAAGTCGGCTTGCGACTTCCCCTCCACCAATACCCCTCGCGCTATTAAGATGCTTTGATCCCCAATCTCTAACTGAGAAATCGCCTGTTCGAATTGCTTTTCGGTTAATCTCTTCATAACCACTTCCTAAACATCTATCGCCCATGTTTATGCTCCGCGCCTTGTTGAAGAAAGACGGTGACAGCCGTCGCGAGTTAAGAGTTTAGCTTAACACGTGGCTAAAGTTTAGCTTAACTAATAGGCGGAGTCAAACGAGATTTTAGCGGCTAAAATTTTCGTGGACCATAGAATTCCACAAAGTAAGTAATAGCAATTAACAATGAAGCATGAATCATAGCGGTTACTCCAGCGAACACGCCAGGTGTATTGTGATAATACATTGCCCTTACGAACTGAAACAGAACATCAACGGCGAATAGCCATTTAAAGATTGGCCAAACTATGGCAAGCGCTAACCAGACAATATGCACTAATCGGTGCAAAAATGGGGGAGAACTATGGACTAAAGGATCGGTGGCTTTGCGAACATTTTCTTGATGTGGGCGGTCCTTTCCTACATCCGGAAACTTATAAAGTTTTGCTGACATATTGACCACCTTTGCGAAATTAAGTTTTAATTATCAGTCAGGCCCGCGCCTGTGCCGTAATGTGACAGCATCACGGCAAGCCCCGGTTATGCCGGGGCTACCTATCATCTTCTACCTCCGCAATAAATGGGATATTCGTTACTTATGAATACTCAATCAATTGCGGCATATATCTTGCCACTTTCATCGTGAACAGAAATGTAATCGATCAACCGATAGTACATTTCTATAAAGTGATCTTGCTCTGTCTTATTTGCAATTACGTTAAGCGTATAAAGAGTCGCCACAATACCAGCGGCATCTCCCGACATTTCACCACAAAAACCATTATCGGCATTACATGTGATCTTCTCATAGCCTGTAGGAGCCATATAAAAGCCACCATTTGAAAGCTTAAAGAACTCCCAATAACCGCCGGAATATTCTGCAAATAGTTTGTCCATAAAGGAATAAATCAGTGTTTCCCCTAGACAAAATTTTTCTTTGAAATAGGTTGGCAGGAAGTTGTTACGTTCAACCACTTCAACAACAGTTGCAGTAATGCTCATCGGAATCTCCGGTAAATGACCTTGGCGAAATGCCCGGCCTTCGATGGAAATAATAGGGCATAATGCCCTATATGTCAAGCTATATTGCTTGGCACTCCTAACAAGTAAAACCTCTATTTTTGGTGTTTAATCTCCTTCTCTTTCCCGCCATATCGCTTGGATACCGGCAATGTCGCATAAAATACCCCAGATAGCATAGGAAATGTCAGTTTCCCCACTAATCCATCTTCTTACTGTTCTACTGGCACCATTGCCAGTTAGCCCTACTTTTTTAGCGACCTGACCACCTGTTAACCCAGTTCTGCGGATTATTTCCCGAACCTCGTCACCGGTCGGCACACACCAATGCTCGCTAAAAGGCGTTAAGCATTCAGGACGGATTTCAACTACTTTCCCATCAAAAGGAGTTGATGAATATCTTCGCTTTACTGTTGTATCTGGTTCATTGTTCATTTTGTAAATGCCATCGTTTTCGTTAGGGTCATTGATTTTAGCGGCTAAAATCGAAAGATCATTGTAGAAGTTGAAGTTGATCGTATCCATATAGTGACTGGACGCACTTCGGGTCTGATGCAACAACTTTCCTGCCTCTCGCGTTTATCCTATACCGTACTGGTTTATCGTCATAAGCGAATACACAGGTTTCGCTTGTTTTTGAAATTATAACGATGTTGCCAAGCTCTTTCGGAAATCGTGTCTCGATGATCCTGCATCGAGATCCAACTTTGATAATTTCTCTTTGGTGTTTAATGATTTCTGCATTTCGATAATCGGTTAGTTTTTTTGCGGCCTCATTGGCCCATTTCTTGACCTGAAAGGCTTGGTGTCTTGGAAGAATTGCTTCTACAAATTCATGTGAATCAGGAACTATGTAAGGTTTGGCCCACTTTGGAATAGGCGAGTCTTGGCTCAATTTATTAGAAACGTGAGTTTTTTTCTCCTTCAAGTATGACGAGAAAATAAT
Source organism: Methylomonas sp. LL1 (assembly GCF_015711015.1). Taxonomy (NCBI): domain Bacteria; kingdom Pseudomonadati; phylum Pseudomonadota; class Gammaproteobacteria; order Methylococcales; family Methylococcaceae; genus Methylomonas; species Methylomonas sp. LL1. The sequence goes on along the minus strand of NZ_CP064652.1, from coordinate 6,446 downwards.
TACAGCCGCTTCATCGACACATTTTCCAGGGTAAATGTTATCGAAATGAGATTTATAACCAGTTTCAGATATAAACGGTTCGTCTTTTTTTACAGCAATGAATTCAAAATGACCGTGGATTTTGACTTGATCAGTTGACGCAAAAAAACTTGGTGTGTACTTGACGATTACCTGAATACCCTTCAGTGTAATTACAAATTCACCTCGTTGACTCCACATAGGAATGACGCCAGGCGTACATCGACAATAATTTTCTATTAAGTAGCCCGCAGAGCTTTGGTCTTTTCGTGATCCTGATAATGTCCCGCCGTTTAACTTCCACTCGATTGCTCTATGCAGAATTATATTTTGTTCACGCAGTGGGATGTTGTCATTGCATATGATAGTAGCGTGAATTATGCGTACAGCCTCGTATGCTTTAAGTAGTGCCGTTTGTTGATCGTCGGGTATTGATGTTAGTTCTGGCGTATTAGCGATAAAGGAATTTATATTACTAATGATTGATACGGCTGTGGACATCGGATTCTCCGGTAATTGACCTTGGCAAATTGCCCGGCCTTTGGTGGAAAGAATAGGGCAATATGTCCTATCTGTCAATCTATCAAGAGTTACCTTAACTGATTGTCAAAGTCCTTTACATAATAATCGCGCAAACCCGCGACCTATTCCCCCTGAGTTCTCGAAATACTTATTTGTTCAAGTATTAGCGTTAGATGTTACCGACTTACCTGGGTTATCTCCTTCCTTATCAGATTGAGAATGATTGGAGTAGGCGGCCAGTCGGGATAGTTATCATCTGGCTGATTTCCCCAAACAGACCAATTTTTTTGCGGACCATGTGCAAATAGTTCAAGATAAGGTCCTGGACTGCATGACTCTACATTCTCTTAGCTATACGGTTAAAAAAAAGGCTATATAAGGCTTATAAGTAATAAGGCGGCGAAAACGTTGCATTTCGCTAATATAATCAACGTCTTGAAAATTTAACCCGCGACCTATTCCCCTTACAGTGATCGAAAAATGTTGCAATTATTTGGGCGAATTGAGTATCAAAATTGTGTGTATTTTTCATTGCCACTTACCCGCGACCTATTCCCCCTGGGTTTTTATGATTCCGCGACCTATTCCCCCCACCATTCCATCAATCCGCGACCTATTCCCCCTGGACGCATTGAGCAAATTTGATGGAAATCAGGGCCTCAAAATGACCCGCGACCTATCCCCCCTGACTTCCGCGACCTATTCCCCCTGAATTTTTCCCGACAGCGCGACCTATTCCCCCCGGGGGGGAGTGGGTTACAACCCGCGACCTATTCCCCTTTTGCGTTGGTTGACAGAGTAGATCCCCTTACTGATTGAAAAATGAATTACCCTATCCGTTGTAAACGCCAAATAATGATCAAGAAGGAATTTTTGATGTTTAGATTTTTGCTTATTTATGGCGAGCGAGTACGAACCCGCGACCTATTCCCCCTGTATCTTGTAAACCCGCGACCGATTCCCCCTGGATCTATCGAATTTTTCTAATTCCCTCTTCGATAGATTTCTTTGCGTTGATCAAGCGCCTATTTGATGCTTTTTGTTCGGCCGTAAATTGTGGCGATGGGAATATTGTATAAACAACGTCAACGATCTTAGCCCGTTTTCCACGTTCTTCTGCTTTGGTGTAACTCGTCAAAACACCGAGAGATTTCAGTTCATCCCAAGAAGCGTCAAGAGTAGCTATGGCATCACGTTCGCGTTTATAGCCTTCAAGCAAGGCGCTGTCTCGCTTGATTGTGCTATACCGCATTATGAAGTTATTAGTTAAAGAGGCTTGAGTGTATTTGAGAACCAATTGGGAGATTAACCATCTCGATAGTTGAGTCCTGCATTTCATCAATCTACGATAATTGAATTGCCTATAGGTCAGATTTGAAATGCTGTTAGTTATAAGAGGATGAAATTGGATTAGCCATTTCGAGTCCTGTGAGTTGTTTACGGAATGGTCCTTTTTACTCACTCTCGCAAGTAAGGAAAGATAGTTCATCCGTGTGTAGCAAACCTCGGCATCGTCTGTCTCTCCTTGAATGTCGATGTTGCTAAGAGATAATATGTCTAACGCTTCTGTTAGTTCATCGTAACGGAGGGTATGCCCTTGATCAGCTAGATGGGTACGCAACCGGTGTAACGTAAATCGGCATCCAGAACGAAAGCCGTCAACATCATAAAATCCGTCGTCAACAGCGATTTTTCGTAACGCATGCTCGACAAGTTCCTCACGTGCTCCAGGATAATGTTCTTTTTCTTCTCCAGTGATAGGATCTTTTAGCCTCGCTGGTCGTATAAGAATCTTAAATTCATTACCTCTATATTTGAAGTCGATAGTGCAAATGGGTAATGCGCCGCTAGGAAGCCGCATTTCTTCTTGTCGTTTACGTGTGATTGAAAAGCGCGGAACACTGTCCCAAAGATCGAATGCATTGCCTAATTGATCGCGTTCATCGTTGGTGTTAGCCAAGAAATCTTGAAACAGGCATAGCTGATGATTGGAGTAAGCATCTGGAGGAACTGGCTTATGAGGGGAGATTCGTTTTTTGGCTGGTTTCTTTTTTGCAATAGGAATAGGCTCATGTTTAGGCGTTAGAGCGTCTTGGCTATTGTCCAAAAATGTAAGCTGATTGCCTTTCGACATGTATAAGTCCCGTCAAAGTAGGTAACGCGATAGTACGTGCGTAGAGTTTAGCTTAACTAATAGGCGCAAGTCAAACATGATTTGAGCGAGATTTTAGCGGCTAAAATCGAGACGAGAAACATGGGCACGATGAACAGCTCTCTTGTGCGTTGCCGACCAATTGGCTAGTCAAGGTGAAGGTGTGTACATAGAGAGTGGAAGTAAAAACATCAATAATGCAATGAACTATCTGACTAACTGTCGCAAAAAAACATGTTATATTGCTACCAACTTGGTTCAGCGGTATTTATCTTAAATTCACAGTATCTGGCAAAACGTAATGGAGTATCCAAACAATACATACAATATAGAGGAAGCCGAGCTTGTTGAGTTTTTTAAAACTAAAGCCGTAAGAGAGATCAATATTATTCAGGATCTAAATAAAAAGTATCGAATAGTTGTAAGATTGACATGGAAGGACGGGGCATTTTTGTTAGTGTCTTATCGCAAGAAAGTACGCGAGTGGTCTACATTGGATACACTGTTTCGATACCTTAGAGATACTTACAAAGATTTATCAATACCTATAAGACTCACGTTCGCACCATCTGAAGAAGCAATTGATCCAATCGGCAATGAATTAAATATCGTAATAGATCAAAGTTAACAACTTTTAACCATTTGTTACCATGAATCCATCCCAATCAGTGAAGTATCTGATGATATGTTTTGGTCTAACACAAAACGTATTCGCAGAAACAGACGATGATCTCGGGTTGATTTACGGGTCTGATCAAATGCAATCTATAGCATCAGGTCACCCGTTGCCGCAAAGCCTAAGCCCTAGTGTTACGTCCGTGTTGACTAGCCAAGATATTGATAGGATTGGGGCGAGACGAATAACAGATGTTCTTGAATATTTGCCTGGTGTACATATTAGCAGCGCCCGTAATGGTACCAACGTAATTGGTTTCCGTGGTATTGCGTCGGAATCAAATTCGCAAGTATTAATTTTGATAAATGGTATTCCTCTACGAAACACATTGTTTGGTGGAAAACCATTTGAGTGGAATATGCCGGTCAAAAACATTTCTCACATAGAGATAATTAGAGGGCCAGGTTCAATGCTTTATGGCGGCGATGCGATGGCCGGGGTTATCAATATTGTTTTGAAAACCGGAAGGGAACTAAAAGGTGGCGATGCCGGCGGATTCGTTGGGAATCAGGATACTTATGAAGGTTGGGCTGAATACGGTAGCGAACATGGCGACTTAGAATACAGCCTAGCATTCCAAGGCGGCAGTACTAATGGTTTTAGAGGGCGGGTTAACCAAGACGCACAGACGGTTATAGATAACCAATTTGGAACGCATGCATCTAACGCACCGGGATTTACTAATAACGGGCGGGAAGATATTGACGCTCGGATAGACGTGGCCTATAAGGATTTGATCCGGCTCAGAGCGGGGTATCAAGGGTTTTACAATGTAGAAACCGGTATTGGCGCCGCGTATGCGCTGGATAACACGGGCGGAACAAATAATGACATTTACAATATTGATCTGTCTTTAAATAACAAAATCACCGACGGGCTTTCTAATACAACGTCGCTGTATTTTTTAGGACAGAATCCAAGTACCGATGTAAATCTATTACCGGCAGGTACGTTCGGTGGATTATTACCATTAGGGGCAAGGAATATCGTATCTGGATTCCAAGGTACAACAGGAATTACTACGCAGCTTAACTATATTGGATTCAACAAACATACCATCACAGGCGGCACGGGTCTTATTTATAACTGGATTTCCGACGGCACCGACAAAATTAATTACATCATAACTCCATTCTTTGCCCAGCGGATTCCATTAACTGAGGCGTCGGTATTTGGAAGAGATCCATTGTTAGCGTCGAAAGAAAGAACAAACTACTATGCGCTGATTCAGGACGAGTGGAATTTTGCACCAGACTGGTATCTAACCACTGGCTTTCGCTACGATTATTATTCTGATGTATCGCCTGGTTATAGCCCGCGCATTGCTCTGGTGTGGAATGTCAATTTGAACCTGACAACAAAAATATTATATAGCCGAGCGTTTCGACCACCTTCGTTTCTTGAGAAAAATCTACCACTGATTCCGGGCACTATAGTAAGGCCGGAGACTGTAAATACAGTAGAATTCCAGGTTGAAAACAAATGGGCGTCTGATTTAATAACTTCTGCTAATGTTTACTGGTTTAAGCAAGAGAACTTAATCACATCTACTAATTCAACTAGTATCACCCCGGTCGGCTTTCGAAATAGCGCCCCAATTGATGGGATTGGCTTTGAAACTGAAACAAAATACATGATAAATAGTAATGTGAACGTAGCCGTTAGCTACAGTTATCACGGGCTGCCATCCACTTCTTATACAGGCCTAATGCCGGAGCATATGGCAAAAGGCTTGATAAACTGGGACATTACAGATAACTGGGCAGTAGGGACCCAATTAAATTGGATCGGCGAACGGAAGAGGCCGTCCGATGATCCTCGTGGGAATTTAGCTGGCTATTTTACGGCTGGGCTAACATTATCAACGAAGATCACGAAACCACTTGAATTAACATTTAGAGTAAACAACATTTTTAATTCAACTCTAAAAGAACCAACATTGAATCCTATTTTATTCCCTGGTGATGAAGCGATTCTTGGTCGAACAGTCCTTGGACAAGTGAAAGTGACATTCTAGTGCTTATTTACTTAGCTAGGCTAATAACAAATCCCACAGGCGCATTAACCTCTATACACAATAAATACGGCGATTGTGTGCAAACATGCTTTTTTAATAAGAGGCTTTTGTTTACGTCAAATCCCGCACATTATGAGGAAATATTCAATCAAGAAGCGAAAGGGCTTTTGAATAGGGATTCGCTTTATGAAGCAAAAAAGCCTATGTTCGGCGATGGACTTTTTAATAGCAAGGGTGAGACATGGACTAACCAGCGCCGACTAATGCAACCGATGTTCACAAAGCAAGCCATCGCAGAATGGCACGGCATTATGCTGGAAGAAGCGGCAAATGCCGTAGCGCGGCTTAAAAGCAATGGTTCGACTAAAGTAAACATATCAGAAGAATTAAAAGCAATCATTCAAAGCATTCTGATTCAGGTTATGTTTGGCCGGCTTAATTCATCAAATAGTGAAAAGTTATTGATGGCGGCTATTGACACTATTGTAAAGGGATTATTTCCCCATTTATTATCAGAGACGTTAGGCAAGGGAAAGCTCAAACGGCTTTTTGTCCTGCAAAATAGGAGAATGGAAAAAGCCATCAATCAATTCGTGGGCTATGTTGAGTCGAAAATCGATGAAATCGGGCCGGATGGGCATGAGTTAATTTCTCTAATGATGAAAGGTCGAGATAGAAATGGCTCACAGATGTCGAGAGCATTACTAAGGGATGAGGCGGTGACACTATTCTTGGCCGGACAAGACACTACAGTTAATACGTTGATATGGTTCTTCTATCTCATAGGAAGGCACGAGGTTGTCCATAAACGTATCACTAGTGAGATTATGGAACTCGAAGACGCTCCATTGACGCCAGAAACGTTGGAGCGGTTGACTTACACCAAGGCCGCACTTTATGAGACATTGCGTTTATATCCGCAGGCAATTGCTCTTAGTAGAGACACAGCGGAGACAATTACCGTAGGCGGTCAACGGATTCCAAAAGATACATCAGTGATCATGAGCCTGTATGCGACAAATCGTGATGGTAGGTGGTGGGATCGGCCGGACGAATTCAAC